>CACZZB010000006.1:60276-62404 GCA_902785555.1 uncultured Ruminococcus sp. | reverse complement strand
ATGTTGACGGTATCAACGGGAACTGGGCTATGACTTCATGTTTTAAGAGAAAAATAAGATATTTAAGTGACTATTCAATGTATGCGTTCTATCGTCCGTTCTGGAAAGGCGAAACAAAAACCACTTCTACAACAACTCTCAAAAAGACGGAAATATATCAGACAACTTCCTCGGCGAAAGTCGATTTTGCCGTGAAAGTCACTGCAAGTAATGGTCTGAATATCCGTCAGGGTGCAGGAATAAAGTATAAAGTTCTCGGTGCAGTGCCTGAAAATACTGTACTGAAAGTCACTCGTCAGACATCGGGCAACGGTTATAAATGGGGACTTGTCACATACGGCTATATAACAGGTTGGATAGCACTCGACTACACGGACAAAGTTACCATTGAGCAGCTTGCAAGAGATGTCATTGCAGGAAAATTCGGCAACGGTGAAACAAGAAAAGACAAGCTTGGTGCTCTCTATGACGAAGTTCAAAGAAAAGTGAATCGGATTATGAAGTAACATCAATCTCATAAAACTTGTACCTCATAATAATACCCCTAAAATTATTTTTGAGGTGAAGAAATTATGAATAGTTTTATAGGCTGGATAGGAGGAAAACGTGCATTGAGGGATGAAATTATTGCACGTTTTCCTGCGAGTTTCGAAAGATATGTAGAGGTATTCGGCGGAGCAGGCTGGGTTCTTTTCGGCAAAATCAAGAGCAAATTTGAAGTTTTCAATGATGCCGACAGCAACCTTATCAATCTTTACAGACAAATCAAATATCATCACAAGGAACTGCAAGAGGAGATAGATAGGATACACTCCCGTGAGCTTTTTGAAGATTACAAATTCTCGTTGAAACATCAAGATTTGAATGATATTAAGAAAGCAGCAAGATATTATTACCTTATCAAGCACAGTTTTGGAAGTAACAGGTACAGCTTTGCGACTTGTATCAGGCACAGTAATGTACAAATATTTTATAATGTATTTGAGCGGCTGAAAGATGTTATCATTGAAAATCGGGATTTTGAGCGTATCATCAAGACGTATGACAGAGATAACGCTTTGTTCTACTGTGATCCTCCGTATATCAACACCGAAAAATATTATGATACAGATTTCAAAAACAGCGACCATCTGCGTTTAAAGCAAGCTCTATCCAAAATAAAAGGCAAATTTGCTGTTTCATATAACGACTGTGAGATGGTAAGAGAATTATATGAAGGCTATAAAATTGTTGCACTTTCAAGAATGAATACACTTCAAAGCGATAACAACAGCAGTGAATTCAAAGAGGTCCTCATCACTAATTATTGATATTGTATCGTTTTAAGATATAATGTATCATAAATATAACAATAATATCCCATAATAGATATAATAATAAACAGGGGTATTATTATGGTGCGAATCAAATTATCAAGGATTCTTGGAGAATTAAGAATTACTCAAGCAGAACTTTCAAGGCTTACAGGAATAAGAAAAAATACTATATCTAATTACTACAATGAATGGGCTGATAGAATTAGTCTTGAGCATCTTGATAGGATTTGTGAGGCTTTGGGTTGTGATATAACGGACATACTTGTTTATGAGCCTAATGAAATCAAGAAAACAGGCAGAAACCTTATTATCGAGCAGCACGGCAACAGAAAAAAGATAATCGAATAATAATATCACAATTCAAAAGACCGCCTGTGAGGATTTTTAATGTCCTTACAGGCGGTTTTTTGCTTTTAAATTACATACAAAATTACATACAAACTATCGGTTACAAGCAATTAAATATCGTTACAAAATGCCGATAAACAGCATTTTTTTAGATTATTGCTTTATTATCGCTTTACATTGAGAGTGAAATATTTTTTCTCGACTCTGCCGTTGGAATCCTTGATTTTAACACATATATCATATACAGTGGCTTTTGAGGGAGTCAACTCTGCTCTGAGGCAGTAACTGAAATCTCTGAGTGTTACCCAATTTTCATCATTGGCTTTCTTATAATAGAAAGCATACTGATATTTTCCGCTTCCCCCGTTAGCAATAGCTAAAACACTCACTGTTTGACCAAGCTTTATACTGTCGGCAGCTATTTTTGAATTGTTTGAAAGTTTCGGATAGACCTTGACAGATGA
>CACZZB010000006.1:0-60247 GCA_902785555.1 uncultured Ruminococcus sp. | reverse complement strand
TTGACTTTTACACATATATCATAGTCGGTAGCTTTAAGAGGTTTGAATGACGCTGTTGTATCAGATGAAAAATCGCTTATTTTTACCCAGCCTGTATCTTCATGTCTCTTATAATAATACGCATAACTATAGTTTCCGATACCGCCCGATGCTTTTCCTTTGATATCAATATCATCACCTACATAGACCGTAGATTTGGCAACAACCGATTTATTCGTCAACGGCTTGTGCACTTCAAACTTAAGATATTTCTTCTCGATGTTTCCCTTTGCATCCTTGACCTTGATGCACAAATCATAAGTAGTTGATGTAAGAGGCTTTACAGTTGCTTTATCATCACTGCTGAATCCCTTTATCGTCGTCCAGCTTGTACTGTATGTTCTCTTATAGTAATAAGCGTATGTATAAGGTGCATTTCCGCTGTTTGCCGAACCTTTTATATCAATAGTATCACCGAGTATTATATCGCTTTTGCTTATTGATGATGTATTATTGAAATAATTATGCGTGTCTTCAAAAACAGTTTCGGGCTTTGTTTCAGTATTTTGGGACTGTTCATTCTTTATCTGCTTTGCATAGTCAAGTGCTATCCAGCCGTTCTTTGAATTATAGTTGACATATCCCCATGTATAACCGCCCGCTGTCTTTTTCTTTGTCACATTTACAACTGACTTATTGGGAACAAATCCTATTATTGCATTTGAAGTACCTGCATCAGAACGCAGATTCAAGCCTGCTTCATCATTTACCTGCCACGTTTCATTGACATTTGTGACAGATGTATTTGTTGTAGTGCTTGTATTTGTTGAACCTGTGGTCAAATGCAGATCGGGACTTACTATATACCAGACTGATTCGGCACTTTCCACACTTATGCTCGCCTGTGATATCGGTATTCTCTTTGTAGGAAGTTCATACCACGGATCCGAGCAATAGAACTGTCCATCGGTGTAGTCTGTCAGCAAAATAGCGTGGGGTCTGTCATAATCATATATGACCACACCTTCGGGATGTTCCTTGAGCATATTTATAAAAAACTGTTTCGGGTTGCTCTTTCCGCCAAGCTCATCAACACGTCTGTTTATTACAGTGATACTTTTTACCGAACCACTGTACTTATAATCACATATCATTCCGCCGTATTCGCTCCAGAGTGTGGGACGGCAGTTTTTTTCGGTAATAAACATCCAGTTCGGATCACCGAGCATCAATGCAGCTCTCCTGAGCATCATTACATTTGAAGCAAGAGTACAGGTATATGATGTCTGCTGGTCTACAAAAACCGAATCGGCATTGATTTGTGAAAATGTTGCTGCGTTGGCTGTCAAAGAAACAACAGGTGTCATAATTGCTGCACTGCAAAGCATTGATGCAACAATTCGTTTTAGAAAGTTCAATTTAAAGACCTCCAATCAAAATATTTATTTGTATACTTCTATTATAAGACATTATCCAAAAATTTCAAGGTGTATAATATTTTTTCGTTGTTTATTACAGTTTTGTTAATAAACTATTGTAAAATATTTACAGTCATGTAATATTTTCGTCAAATAATCTTTGTACAAAAATGACAAAAAGCACTAAATCGAGATTTTAGTGCTTTTAAAGAAATTTTCCGAATGGAAATATTAAATTTTTTTCATATTTCTGTAACTGTTATCTTGTCAAAGTCTATATTCGCATGACGGTAAACTATATCCTTGACGGTTATAGCCGTTGCTTCATTAAGATTGCCTTTTGCAACTATCACCGTACAGTTATTATTATTTATCGAAACAAGACATTCCGCAAAGCCTTTTGTCTTTATCTCGGATTCAATATCGCTCTCAGCCTTGATATTTGCAGCCAATTTTTCCGCTATCTTCATTGCATCCTTTTTAGCCGTTTCGGAACTTGATGCCGATTCTATTATATCTTCAAGTGCCTCCGTTGCCTTATCCTGCGACTGACTTCGTTTAGCCCTCTCGGATGAAAAATATTCCTGCTGTTCCTTCGTCAGTGAGCTTTTACTCTCCGAAACAGTCTGTTTTACTTTACTTGACTGCGTTTCCTTTTCATTCTTGGAATTCTCCGTTTTGGAGCTTTCGGGCTTTTTTGATGACTCGGCATTTGAAACCTCCGTATTTACATAAGTAGTCTGACCGAGCTGTTTTGAAGTCGAAATGCTTGACGGAGTGTCATTGACACTGACAGGCTCTACTCCCGAAAACTGCCAGTTAAGATATACTGCCGTTCCGAGTGCCGTCACCATTGCCGCTATTACCAATTGTCTTTTTCCGAATGTCATGTATAGCTCTCCCCCGTATCATGTATTCATTTTAGTTACGCATATATGTGCTTTATTGACATCAAGTGCTGCCGATACCGCTTCCGATACTCTTTCGCATATCTCACTGTCATCTCCTCCTTCACATACTATAAGTACTCCTTTTATCTTCGGCATCAGCTGTCCTACCGTCAAAGCCTTTTCCGAACCGTCATTCTGTCTTATCACTATACATGACTGTTTTTCATTGCTCTGTTTATCAGCCGATGTTTCTCTCTGCTGAATGTCATTGTCAGTCGCATATATATTCCTGACAGTCCCGTCAAGTGTCAGCATTATTTTAGTCTTGCCGACTCCCTCTATACTTGCAAGCATATTCCCCAATTCATCACACAATTCCTGTCTGTATTCTGTGAGAGTATCCGTTTCACTGTCAGATACTTCCGCAAATGTATCTTTATTCTGCCCGTTTCCTCCGAACACCGTCGAAAAAAATATCAGCATTATTCCTGCTATCCCTACTATCACCGACAATTTCAGTATATTCTCTTTTTTAAAAATATCCTGCATGGCAATTCACCTATTCCAAAACGCTTATATTACACCCTATCCCCAAGTCATTCAATATATTTCTGACTTTCTGTGATTTATGGATATCATCTTTTTCAAGCAAAATATCTGCTGTTATTATAGATATGCAGTTATCTTCGTCAATATCCATATTCACACAAACTTCTTTTGGAAAAATATTTTCATCCCCCAGATTCTTCACAATCATTTTCTTTATCTCATTCTTTAAGTATTCTATTCTTTCATTTTCAATATCTTCGGGGATATCATCCGATATTTCCCCGATATCTCCAAGCTCAAAGGAAATTTCCCTCAGAAAGCCCCCGACAGGCACTATCACCGCACACAGCATGAATGCTCCCAAAACATATCTTACAGTCTTTTCAAGAGCCGTATCCGATATAAGCATCTCGACGATGCAAACTATCACACAGCTTATACATATACCGCCTGCCCACTGTGTTACACTGTCCATTATATCATCTTCCTATCAGCAGTATCATGCCCGTTGATATCACCACTACCGCAAGTACACAGAACAATAGCCCCGTCATCATTGCAATCGCCTTTGAAACACTTTTGAATATCTTCGTCATTGAAGCAAGCCCCATGATATCCCCTGCCGATGACAGCAGGAACATTGAAAACTGCCACACGATACATTCAAATGCAACGGGAAGTATTATAAAAGCACTCGCTATGATGACAAATACTCCTGCACCCGATTTCAGAAGCTCAATACTTCCGTTGAATGTATTCAGAGCCTCTCCCAATGCTCCTCCGACAACAGGTACAAATGAACTGATCGCAAATCGGAGTGCTTTTTTGCTGACATTATCCATTGATGAACTCATTATAGTCTGCAATGACAAGACCGCTGTAAATATAGACATTACAAATGTCAGCGACCATTTGGCGAATTTATACACGCTTTCGCACAGTGATGAAAGATTCATCTTCTGAGAGAGTGACGAGGTTATCGTGAGTGCAAGAAAGACATTCATCAAAGGCGACACCAATCTTGCACTGACAGCCGAAACGGCATTTCCTGCCGTCATCATTATCGTATAGTATGAAGTTCCGGTCACCTGATGACCCGAAGAAATTATAAGACCTGCCATTATCGGCACTAACAGGAGCATAAATCCCGATATTCCGTTCAGTATATCAACAGCTCTTGAAACAGTCGTGCACAGAGGAATTATTATCGCTGTACAGATACACATTGTCGCAACTGCATTGGATACACTGCCAAGTTTTTTATCAGTCAGATTTATATTTGCTCCCTCGGTAACGGAACACAAGACCATTATTCCAAGACAGACCGACATTCCGGTGAATGCCGTATGACTGTTTTCACCGAAAAGTGAAAATATCTTTTCAAATACTCTCCCGAAATCCAGTCCCGAAAGCTGTTCAAGGTCAACTGATGTAATTCCTATTTCCGACAGGCTTCTTTTTGTTTCAACAGGAAGGCTGTCAAATAATATTTCCGCATTATCATTCATTTCATCAAATCCATTGCTGTATTCAAAATATTTCTGAACAGCGGCAGAGCTGTTATTATAATAACCGTCTTTGAAGCAAGTTCAACTTTTGATGCAAGCGACCCCTGACCGCAATCCTTGCAGGTATCCGAAACAAACTGACATATCATACATATACCAAGACTTTTTATAAGAATATCCGTATATTCCCCCGAAACATTAAGGCTGTTTATCTGCTCTGTCACAGGCGATAATTTTGAAAGCACTCTTATAAATATAAAAGCTCCTGCCGTTATTATCAGCAAAACGGACGTTTCGGGGGCATATTTTTTAAGTGCCAATGCACAGAATACACTTGCAAGCGATATCCCGAATATTTGAAGTAATTCATTCATATTTTTCTCAGAACCCGAAAAGTGTTTCTATTGTATGGAACAAATCAGCTATTTTCTGCACAAGCATCAACAAGACTACTATCAATCCCGAAAGCGTTGTCATCATAGCCTGTTCTTCCCTGCCTGACCTTGATAATACCAGGCTCAATACCGCAACTATTATTCCGATAGCCGCTATCTTGAATATAAAATCAACATTCATAAAGTTCCCCCGACTTTTCAGCATATCATTACAGCCGCAAGCACTCCTCCGAACATTCCCAATATCCTGTATATCCTTGTTTTGGACGCCATATCATTTTTCAGCGTATCAAGCCGTTCTTTTATCATCTGTGAATGAAGGTCTATTTTTGATATCTCACCGTTTTTATCCGTCACTCCGAATGACTTCCCGAAAAAATATATCATCTCAATATCAGATTTATCAAACTCTTTCATATTCTTATCAACAGACATTTTCCAAGCATTTTCAAAATTTTCCCCGTCATCAAGAAATTTCTCCGTATCAGTCAGAACAGGCTCTATCACGGAAATGTTTTTCAGTTCCCCGAAAATATCCCTGACCGACATATTTCCGTATTCTATCATTGTTCTGACACGATTCAGAAATATAAGATACTGTTCGAGAAATTCCGATTTCTTTTTCAATCTCAGTGAAAAATATATTCCCCCCAAAGTACCGCATATAATTATCAATATTCCCCCGATATATTTCAGCATTTTTTCACTCCCCAACTTTGATAAATTCAGCTATCCTGCACGGACTGTTTGAAGATGACAGTACGACAATATGCCCGAAAGCACCGGTTTTCAGAAGTTCAACAGCCTGCTTTCTCCTGAGAAGCTCCTGATAGCTTCCTGCGTGTATGCTTGCAATTACAGTCGCACCTGCATTGAATCCCTGTGCAACAAGCTGACAGTCTTCATAAGTCCCCAGCTCATCACAAATTATTATCTGCGGTGACATCGCCCTTACAGCGTGTATTATCCCCTCACCTTTTGGATAACCGTTCAATACATCACTCAATCCCATATCATTACAGGCACTGCCCGAATATGTCCCCGACAGTTCCCCTCTTTCGTCTATGACTGCCGTTCTCATGATATGACAGCCTATCCCCATTGACAAACTCCTTGCCAAGTCCCTCAAAAGAGTCGTCTTACCGCTTGACGGCATACCTGCTATCAATATACCGCTGTCAAATGGGTAAAGATGATTTATGATTTCCTCCGATACTCCGAAAATCTGTCTTGCTATTCGTACATTCATTGACGAAATATCATTGAGTGCGGATATTTTTCCGTCAGTGAGAACAGCCGTTCCGCAAAGTCCTACTCTGTGACCTCCCTTTACGGTTATGAAACCGTTTTTTATTTCATCCTGACGGCTGTATACGGAATAATCACATAATCTCCTGAACGTATCGTAGATACTTCTCTGAGATACGATAAAATTCCTGTCATTCATTGTATACATTATTTTCCCTTTATCATCCGTGAATACAGTTGATGCACCGTCCGAAAGTGCAAGAGGCTTGTTTGTCCGTATGCGTATTTCCTGTACGGTATTCTTCTTGCTGTCGGGGATATTTTTCAATACCGCCCTTATATCCTCCGATAGAATTTCGACCGCACTGTCAAAGGCTTTTGTATCTGCCATTTAAAACTGTCCTTTCGTTTCTGATATTCTATTAATATTTTAATGATACAAAAAATATTCCTTTACAGCTTAATATTTTAATGATATAATACATTTTCGGGGTGATTTTTTAAAATGGACAAATCAAAGGCTGTCGAACACAGCATTATAACGAAATACAAGAAAACTCTTTTTCACCGATTCATAGGTGCGATAAAGGATTATGAGCTTATTTCACAGGGCGATAAAATAGCCGTCTGCATATCTGGCGGTAAGGATTCCATGCTTCTTGCGAAACTTATGCAGGAACTTTCGATACACGGAGATTATCCCTTTGACATGGAATTTATCGTAATGGACCCGGGATATGCCCCAAAAAACCGTCAGAAAATTATCGAAAATGCCGAAATACTTGATATCCCCATAAAAATATTTGAAACGGATATATTCGATTCGGTTGTGAATATAGAAAAAAATCCCTGTTACCTTTGTGCAAGGATGAGGAGAGGACATTTGTACAAATATGCTCAGTCATTGGGCTGTAATAAAATAGCCTTGGGACATCATTTTGATGATGTCATTGAAACTATCTTAATGGGAATGTTATACGGAGCACAGATACAGACCATGATGCCGAGAATAAAAAGCACAAATTATGAAGGCATGGAGCTTATCAGACCAATGTACTATATCCGTGAAAAGGATATCATCTCATGGAGAAACTATAATAATCTGGAGTTTTTGCAGTGTGCGTGCAGATTCACGGAAAAAAATGCAATGCTTGACGGTACGGGCACTTCAAAGCGTCAGGAGATAAAAAATCTTATCAAAGAAATGAAAAAGGTCAACCCACAGGTTGACATAAATATATTCAGAAGTGTCGAGAGGGTCAATTTAAGTACCATAATCGGATATTATAAAGAAGATGAGGAGCATAATTTCCTTGAAAACTTCAATTGAGAGTGGAGTGTGGAGAGTGGAGAGCGAAGTTAAAAACAAGCTTCTGACAAACATATTTTTTGTATCGGGTATTGCCCTTCTCTGCACAATACTATGGGGAACGGCATTTCCTGCTATCAAGATAGGCTACCGGCTTTTCGGTATATCAGGCAGTGATACACCTTCCATACTGATATTTGCCGGTGCAAGATTCGCCATTGCCGGATTGATAGTTCTAATCATAGGACTTTTCAGGAATCCCCGAAAAATGTTTCTGCATAAAAAAGATATTCTTCCTGTCAGCATACTTGGATTTTTTCAGACATTTCTACAATACTTATTACTGTATATCGGACTGACAAGCGTTTCGGGAACAAAATCCTCTCTTTTAACATCTGTATCGGCTTTCGGTTCGGTTATACTATCAGCTATTTTCTTTAAATCGGATAATCTCACAGTCAAAAAGATACTCGGCTGTCTTGTGGGCATTTCGGGGATAGTTCTGATAACATTTTCGGGCGAAGATGTGGGAGGGTTCACTTTTATCGGTGACGGTCTTGTGATACTCTCAAATCTGTCGGGAGCTTTCGGAAATATCGTCAGCAAAAAAATTTCGGACAACAGAAACCCTGTTCAGATATCGGGCTGGCAGTTGATGATTGGGGGAACTGCACTTATAATAGCAGGAATGATATTTGGCGGAAAACTGATTTTTTATAATATCGAATGTGTATTGATATTATTATATCTTTCATTCATGGCAGGAATAGCTTTCATGCTCTGGACAATGCTGTTATTTCATAACAATGTCAGTAAAATTGCTGTATTCAATTTATTCATACCGATATTCGGAACAATGTGGTCGGGGATTTTCCTTAATGAAAATATTTTTACTTTCACGAATATAATTTCACTTCTGCTTGTATCGTCGGGAGTGTTTCTTGTGAATTACAAAAAAATCAAGGCATGATTCGTAAAAATCATGCCTTTTTTATAATTATTTTTTCTTTTTTGCATTATTTTTCTTCGCTGCAAATTTCTCGGAAGCAAGTTTCTTGATAATGCTTTTTTTATTTTCCGCACGCTCAAATTCAGGCTCACTTTTTTTCGTGACAACATCAGGTGTTATCGTAATTTTGACGATAGTTTCATCTGACGGCACTTCATACATGAGTTTTTTGAGTATATCCTCCATTATGGAACGGAGTCCTCTTGCACCTGTATGACGTTCAATAGCTTTTTTGGCTATCTCCGAAAGTGCTTCATCAGTGAATATAAGTTCGACTCCGTCAAGCTCAAACAGTTTCTGATACTGCTTGACAAGTGAATCCTTCGGTTCTTTGAGTATTCTGACAAGAGCGTTTTCATCAAGACCGTTAAGAGCCGTTATAACAGGCAGTCTTCCGACAAGTTCGGGTATAAGTCCGAATTTCACCAAGTCCTGCGGTATAACATCAGACATCCAGCTCGTGGTATCAAGCTCGGTCTTGGTCTTTATCTCGGCATTGAAGCCAAGACTTGACGAATCCATTCTTTTCTCGACAGTCTTTTCAAGTCCGTCAAAGGCACCGCCGCATATAAACAGGATATTTGAAGTATTTATCTGTATAAATTCCTGCTGAGGATGTTTTCTTCCGCCCTGCGGGGGAACATTTGAAACTGTTCCTTCAACTATTTTCAGCAAAGCCTGCTGTACACCCTCACCGCTTACGTCTCTGGTTATTGACGGGTTTTCGGATTTTCTTGCTATCTTATCTATTTCATCAATGTATATTATGCCACGTTCAGCTCGTTTTATATCATAATCAGCCGCCTGTATCAAACGGAGAAGTATATTTTCAACGTCTTCACCGACATATCCTGCTTCTGTGAGAGTAGTCGCATCAGCTATTGCAAAAGGTACATCAAGTATTTTTGCAAGGGTCTGTGCAAGAAGCGTCTTGCCTACGCCCGAGGGGCCAAGCAGCAATATATTGCTTTTATTGAGTGCAACTCCGTCATCATCAGGATAATTTATTCTCTTGTAATGATTATATACCGAAACGGCAAGCGAAACTTTCGCTTCATCCTGTCCGATAACATATTCATCAAGCTTTTCTTTTATTTCCTGCGGCTTCGGAAGTCTGTCAAGATTCTTGAAAAAATCCTCATCGGGTTCTTCAGTGACTTTCGTGTCGAAGTCCGGCTCTATTATCGACATACAAAGCTTCACACACTCATCACATATATATACTCCCGCACCCTGTATCATTTTGCCTACAATATTCTGCGGCTTACCGCAAAAAGAACAGCGTATATCTTCTTTTTTGGGCATCTCCGAAACTCCTTATCGTTGTGTAATGACCTTATCAATAAGACCGTATTCAAGTGCCTGCTGTGCTGTCATAAAGTTGTCTCTTTCGGTATCTCTTGCGATAATGTCATAAGGCTGACCTGTTTTTTCGGCAAGGATAGTATTGAGTTTTTTCTTTGTCTGAATGATATGGTCAGCGTGTATCATGATGTCTGTTGCCTGACCCTGTGCACCGCCGCTTGGCTGATGTATCATGATATCGCTGTTGGGAAGTGCATAACGCTTGCCCTTTGTGCCTGCTGCAAGGAGAAATGCTCCCATACTTGCTGCCATTCCCATGCAGATAGTCGATACATCGCACTTGATATACTGCATTGTATCATAAATAGCCATACCATCGGTCACAGAACCGCCCGGACTGTTTATATAAAGGCTTATATCCTTTGTGGAGTCCTGACCTTCAAGGTACAAAAGCTGTGCTACAACGAGGCTTGCAGTAACATTGTTTACTTCTTCGGTGAGCATGATTATTCTGTCATTAAGGAGTCTTGAATAGATGTCATAAGAACGTTCACCACGATTTGTCTGTTCGATTACATAAGGTATAGTTGCCATATTATAAAAAACCTCCTGATTTTATTGTCACATATTCATATACGGGCAATTTTTTATAAAAAACCGCCCGCACATCTAATTTATATGATTAACCTGAAATGCTTTATTTAATCAATTATTCTTCTGAATAAACAGCAGCATTTTCAACAAGCTCCAAAGCCTTTGCAACTTCAAGGTCACTCTTTATATCCTTTGCAGAGAAAGCTCCCTTTACAGCATTTATATCAGCCTTGTAAGAATCTGCAAGCTCCTTGTATTTATTTTCAACATCTTCATCTGTAACTTCAATGTTTTCGAGCTTTGCAATCTTCTTGAGAGCAAGTCTTACTTTTACCTGTGATACTGCTCTGTCATAGTATGTCTGATGAAGTACCTCATCTGTAAGACCTGTATATTCCATATAAGTCTTGAGGTCGATACCCTGCATACGCAGATTCATTGCAAATTCGTCAACGAGATTGTCTATCTGATTTTCGTACATTACCTCGGGTACTTCTGCCTGAAGCAGTTCAGCGAGTTTATCGGCTATCTGACGTTCCTTATCGGATTCTGCATCCTTTTTCTTGGTCTCGGCAAGTTTTTCTTTGACATCAGCTTTATATGCATCTATTGTATCGAACTCACTTACATCTTTCACGAAATCTTCGTTGAATTCGGGAAGTTCACGAGCCTGTATCTTATGGAGCTTTATCTCGAACTGTACGGGCTGACCCTTGAGTTCCTCTACCTGATAGTTCTCGGGGAATGTTACATCTATTGTAAACTCCTCACCGACACTGTGACCTACAACTGCATCTTCAAATCCCGGGATAAATGCACCGCTGCCGAGAGTAAGATTGTAATTCTGAGCAGTACCGCCCTCAAATGCTTCACCATCTTTGATACCCTTGAAGTCGATAACAACTGTATCTTCATTCTGAGCGGGTCTGTCTGTAATGTCTATAAGACGGCTGTTTCTCTGACGTACCTTTTTGATTTCCGCATCTATATCTTCATCGGTAACTTCCGTTGACATAGGCTTTACAGCTATTCCTTTATAGTTCTCGATTGTAACCTCCGGTTCGGTCGTCAGCTTTGTTTTGATAACAAGAGCTTCACTGTCAGCCTTTTCTATCTCGATATCGGGAGTATCCTTTACTATCTCAAGACCTGTTTCGGCAACAGCAAATTCAACTGCCGACGGATAGAGTTCCTTTATAGCATCTTCATAGAAAACGCCCTGACCGTACATTTTCTCGATAACAGAACGGGGAGCCTTGCCCTTTCTGAATCCGGGGATATTGATATTCTTAACTTCCTTTTTGTAAATAGCATTTACAGTTTTCATAAATGTTTCGCCGTCTACCTCGATAACGAGTTCATAGCGGTTGGTTTCAACTTGATTCGATGATATAAGTTTCATTTTTTAATTTCCTCCAAATTTTTATTGAAAAATCAATAAAGATTATAACACATAATTATTGATTTATCAAGATTTATTTTATCGACACAGGGGTAAATTTTATATAATCGCAGGCTATCAGCCTGAATTTTATTCCGTCTTTTTCCCCGTTAAAGGCTTTTTTGGCTGCATTGCCCTCGTGGACATGACCGTAAAAACATTTTTTGATATTATACTCTCTCAGTACATTCATTATCTCGGAACACTCTATATTATTGTATATCGGCGGATAATGCAGAAATACCACAGGGTCATAGCCGTCTTTCAGTGCAGGTTCTATCGACATCCTGAGTCTGCCGACTTCTCTTTTTAGTATCAGCATATCCTCATCCTTTTCCGCATCATAGAACCAGCCTCTTGTTCCGCATATTGCCGTATCCTCGACCGCAAAATAATTATTATGCAGTATCTTTATACTGTCAAAGCCGTTTTCGACAAGATACTTGTCCATTTTTGATTTAGTTGTCCACCAATAATCATGATTGCCTTTGAGAATGATTTTTTTACCGTTGAGAGCCTGTATAAATTCAAAGTCCTTGTTTATCTCATTCAGCTTCATCGCCCATGAGATATCTCCGGCTATTATAACAGTATCCTCAGGCTCAACAACTCTCTGCCAATTCTGTTTTATACGCTCGGTGTAATTTTCCCAGCCTCTGAATACTTCCATAGATTTATCCGCATTGAATGACAAGTGCAGGTCGGCTATCGTATATATCATTGAGATGACCTCATTTTATCGAAAGGCTGTCCAGAACTGTTTTCGGCATTTCATCAACTTCACACTCGAATGTAAATCTCACTTCGGCATTTTTGAGCACTGCCAGCGGTGCGGGAATTGCAGTCTTTGTTTTAGCCGAAAGCTCATCTACCATTGCAAATTCATCTTCGGGGAGCTTTTCATCTGTTATTGCCGTAAGAACGCTCTGTGCAAATTTATACGGACTTGCTGTTGAAGCGAGTATAACGGGAAGAGTATCGCCCGTTTCGCTGACATACTGCTGATATACATTTACTGCAACGGCTGTATGGGTATCACACAGATAATTCTCATTTTCATACAGTTCTTTGATAGTCTTCTGTGTATTCTCGTCATCACAGAAACCGCCCCAGAAATATTTGCCGAGTTCTGCCTTTACATCATCATCAACGGTATACCTGCCCTCGCTTGAAAGTGCTTTCATCAGTTCGGCAACTTTTACATCATTTTCACCTGTAAGATGATAGAGAAGTCTTTCAAGGTTGCTTGATACAAGAATATCCATTGACGGTGACATTGTTGTATAGAATTTTCTCTGCTTGTCATAAGTGCCTGTCTTTATGAAATCAGTCAGGACATTATTGGAGTTTGATGCACATATAAACTTATTTACGGGAAGACCCATATTCATAGCATAGAATGATGCAAGGATATTGCCGAAATTACCTGTCGGTACTGCAACATTCACACTGTCGCCTGCCGCTATCTTGCCCTCGTTCACCATATCACAGTAAGCCGAGAAATAATAAACTATCTGCGGCAAAAGTCTGCCCCAGTTGATAGAGTTCGCACTTGAGAACAGCATATTGTTTTCAGCGAGTTTTTCTTTTATATCATTATTTGTGAATATCTTTTTAACGCCTGTCTGAGCATCATCAAAGTTTCCTTTTATAGCCACTACACTGACATTATTGCCCTTCTGAGTAGCCATCTGTCTTTTCTGCATGGGGCTTACACCGTCAACGGGATAGAATACCATTATCTTTACACCGTCAACATCCTTGAAGCCTTCAAGAGCCGCCTTGCCTGTATCACCGCTTGTTGCAACAAGTATAACAGCCTCTTTGCCGTTGTATGCTTTTTTAACGGACTTTGTGAGCAAATGCGGAAGTATCTGCAAAGCCATATCCTTGAATGCACAGGTCGGACCATGCCACAATTCAAGTACAGCCATCTTTGAATCACCGCTTTCGATATACGAAATAGGTGACGGATTATCAGAACCGAACTTTTCAGCCGTATATGCACTGTCAACACTTTCGTTTATTTCCTCAGCAGTGAAATCCGAAAGAAAATCTCCCATAATTTTTTTCGCTCTGCCTCTGTAATCAAGTTCACACAATGCCTTTATCTCATCAAGCGAATATTTCGGGAGTGACTGCGGTACAAAAAGACCGCCCTCATTTGAGATACCCTGTGCAATAGCCTGTGATGCCGAAACAACCGTATTTTTATTTCTCGTACTGTTGTAATTCATCCTATAATTCCTTCTTTCTTTATTTTTGGAATCAAACCGTAAACGACCTGACTTCTCAATTATAGACCATAACCATACTTCTTGTCAAATGTTTCAAGTATTTTTTTGATAAATTTTACCGCTTTATCAAACGATTTTTTCATACGAACTCAAATCCGCCCCATACCATGTACGACAGTCACTTTCATAAAAGTCTTCTACCCAACATATTCCAAAAACAAAATACTTCGTCTTGGTGTCTTGATTCTGAATATAACTTATTCCGTATTTCTCAAACTGCACACCATAATCAAATTTATTTCGTCCAAAATATTGTTCATCATCAAGACATTCACCCTTTACTCCAATCGACAAATCAATTTTTGAACGTATGAATTCAATTACTTCAAAATCTTCATCACCGTCATGTTGTATCTCCACATCATCCGATATATCTTTTATACAGCATGAGATAATATGCTTTACTTTGTCATTCACAGGGGCAATTCTTATCATATACCGTCCTGCAGCCTGCTGTCCGATAACTTCATTATCCAGCTTTACAAACTGATAATCTGTTTCCCGACCGTCAATAAATACTCCTATTTCTCCGAGCGGTGTCTTTATTTTATCCACGTTTATCACCTTTTACAGAATTTTTGAAAAATTCAAACGCATTATCGAAAAATATATCTTCAACAACACTCTCACTGTAATGCTTCAAAAACATTTCATATAATTCGCCCATTTTCTCTATTCCGTTCAAATCCTTCGGAACATCTGCACCGTCAAAGTCACCGCCCATGGCTATCATCTTTTCACCGCCAAGCGATAAAAAATGCTCTGCCATTTTGATGACATCATACATAGATGACTTTTCAGCATTATTATTCAGAAAATCAATACAGAAATTCAATCCGACAATACCGCCTGACTTTTTTATGATATCAAACTGACTGTCCGATAAATTCCTCTTATGAGAGCATATCTTCTTTGAATTTGAATGTGATGCGACCAAGGGACTTTCAGCTGTTTCAGCTACATCATAAAACAATCTTTCACTTGCATGGGATATATCCAAGATAATATTATTCCTTTCAAGCTCCTTAACAGCCTTTCTGCCGAACTCAGACAAACCTTTTGAATTTTCAACTCCGACACCGTCACCAAATTCATTTGTGCCGTTCCATGTAAGAGTCATCATCTTAACGCCTATATCAGCATATTTTCTGATATTCTCCAACTTTCCTCCAAGTGCCGCACCGCTTTCAACGGTCAATACAACACCCGTTTTATTGACCCTGTCAAAGTCATCTTTCGTCATACACTTTATGATACCTGTATCTTTTATCTGTTCATTCAATTTCCCGACACAGCCCAAAAACAACTTTTCCGCACTTTCCCCTCTGTATTCATCGGGAATCCATACAGCAAGACACTGTATATATTTATCCATATACTTTGATTTATTGAATGATATATGGAACTCATCATTGAAAAGCGTACTTTTTTCGGTATATGCCCTATAAAGTGTATCACAATGCAGGTCAAACAATTTCATATAAAAAACACCCCGATATAATTATATGCTTCCGTTTCTGAACGGGAATCTTTTATCATCTTTGCTTTCTTCCCATGTCTTTTTCATATCTTCAAAGGCTTCATCATCATATCTTTTCTTCCTGAAATAAAATTCAATATCATCATCGGTAATTTCCCTGATAACTTTGCACGGATTGCCGAAAGCAACACTCCATGACGGAATATCCTTTGTTACAACAGAGCCTGCACCTATAACGACATTATCGCCTATCGTTACACCCGCACATATAACGGTATTTCCGCCTACCCATACATTATTGCCTATGTGCACCTCCTCCGAATACATATAGCCTGTATTCCTGCAGGCAGGATGTATCGGATGACCCACTGCATAGATAGATACATTCGGGGCAAACAAACAGTAATCCCCTATTACTATTTTACTGCAATCAAGCATTGTACAATTATAATTGATGAAACATTTGTGTCCCACTTCAATGTTCACTCCGTAATCACAGTAAAAAGGCGGATTTACTCTTACATGACCCGCACATTTGCCGAAAAGCTCTTTTACAACTTCCTCTATTCCGTCAAAATCACTTGTATCCATTGTATTCAGCTTATGTGTCAGCTTTCTTGCACGAATTTCCTGTTCATACACAGATTTATCAGACTTATATACCATGCCTTTATCTCGTCTTTCATTATTATCCATCAAAAAAACCTCCTTAATTTTTTTGATAAATATTATAATATCTTTTATTTGATTTTACAAGTCGTTTCTGAAAGGAAATTTCGTATTGTCGGAACATTCATTCCATATCTGCTTCATGTGGCTGAAAGCCTCGTCATCAAATCTGTTTTTCCCGAAATAGAATTCTATATCATCATCGGTAATTTCCCTGATGACCCTGCACGGATTACCTGCCGCAACAGTCCATGACGGAATATCCTTTGTAACGACCGAGCCTGCACCTATCACGGCATTATCACCGATAGTCACTCCCGGACATATTATGGCATTTCCCCCTATCCACACATTATTTCCTATGTGTATCTCTGCCGCATATTCATATCCCGTATTCCTGCAAGCCGGATGTATAGGGTGTCCTGCCGCATATACCGCAACATTCGGGGCAAACAAACAGTTATCACCTATCGTTATTTTATTGCAGTCCAGAATCACACAATTATAATTGCAGAAAAAATTATCCCCGACTTCAATATTCTTTCCGTAATCACAGCGAAAAGGAGGATTGACCATAACATTCTTACCGCACTTTCCGAAAAGCTCTCTTACAACTTCCGCTATGCCTTCAAAGTCGCTTGTGTCCATTGTATTCATTTTGTATGTCAGTCTTCTTGCAATTTTCTGCTGTTCAAATACAGCCTCGTCCGAAATATACACCATACCCTTATCACGTCTTTGATTATTGTCCATTTTTACACATCTCCCTATTATTATAATAACTCTATTATAATAACTTTCCTGCATTTTTACAAGCACAAAAAAAGGCTGACATTCAACTGTCAGCCGATTTTTCGTTATCATCACGAAAACACTCTATAATATTGTAAACTGCCGTGACCTGTTTTTCGTTCAGTCCCTCAACAGATAGGGTTGCATTATCACTTGAAATTCCTAAAATGTAGTCTGATGAAACATGAAAAAGTTTCGATAACTCAATAATATATTTTGTTGATGGCACTGAAAGTCCCATCTCCCAATAATTAACAGCCGAACGTGATAATTTGAACTTTTTGGCTATTTGAGCCTGTGTCATGTTCGCATTTTCTCTTAATGCTTTAATTCTGTCCCCTACTGAAAATAACTCTTTTGGTAACACATTAATCACCTTTTTACGATAGTATATCAAATCATATTGATAATTATAAATTTATTTTGATAAGTAATGTAAATCATTTCGATAAATTATACTTGACAAAAAGGTAATTATATTTTACAATAATAATTAAAAAACTATACATAGAGGTGGACAAAATGAAAAAGATTACAATAATATTTCTTTCGGCTTTAATGGTCATTTTCATGTCATCATGTGAAAATCAGACAAAATACTATGAAAGCTCCTCAACACATCAAACTTATGATTCGCAAATTATTTATGAAAGTCACGAGGAAATATCCGAAAATTCCATTGACGAAAACTCCTCTTATTATGTCCTTAACACAAATACTAAAAAAGTACATCTTCCCACTTGCTATTATGTCCAAAAAATTTCACCTAAAAACTATGCTGTTACAGATAATTTGCAGACCGCACTTGATGACGGTTACTCAAAGTGTAAAAAATGCAGACCACAATAATTGCTAATTGCTAATTGCCAATTGCTAATTGAAAATAAATCTCCCCTGTTCATTGAATTTCTCCAACGAACAGGGGAGCATTTTTTTATGTTTTATTTATCGGCAAACCGAACAATTTATTAGTTATTGTTTGTTGCACGAGTTTTGAGTTCGTCATATCTTTCAACAGACTTTTCTTCTGCCTTCTGGAACAGCTGTTCTGCTCTTTCGGGGAATGAACGTGTCAAAGCACTGTAACGAGCTTCACCGAGGATAAAGTCACGATAAGATGTCTTGGGTTCTTTGCTGTCGAGGATGAACGGATTCTTGCCTTCAGCCTTGAGGAGCGGATTGTAACGGAACATATTCCAGTAACCGCAGTCAACAGCCTTCTTCATTTCAGCCTGACAGTTCTTCATGCCGCCCTTGATGGAGTGCATTTCGCAAGGTGCATAGCCGATGATGAGTGACGGACCCGGATATGCCTCAGCTTCTCTGATTGCTTTAAGTGTCTGATTCTGGTCTGCACCCATTGCTATCTGTGCAACATAGATGTAGCCGTATGACATAGCTATATCAGCAAGGCTCTTTTTAGCGATAGCTTTACCTGCTGCAGCAAACTGTGCAACCTGACCTATCTGTGAAGCCTTTGAAGCCTGTCCGCCTGTATTTGAGTAAACTTCTGTATCGAATACCATGATGTTTATATCTTCGCCTGATGCGAGAACATGGTCAACACCACCGAAGCCGATATCATAAGCCCAGCCGTCACCACCGAATATCCATACGGATTTCTTTGCAAGGAACTCTTTGTTCTCGAGAACATCAAGTCTTGTCGGACAGTCACAGTCGAGTTTTTCAAGTTCAGCTACAACTGCCTCTGCAGCCGCACCGTTCTTTGCACCGTCATCTTTTGTAGCCATGAATTCTGCTATTGCAGCCTTTACGCTTTCGGGAGCTTTCTCGCCTGCTGCTATCTTTTCGAGGTCTTCGATAAGTCTTTCACGGATAGCCTTCTGACCGAGATACATACCGTAACCGTGTTCAGCGTTGTCTTCAAAGAGTGAGTTAGCCCATGCAGGACCCTGACCCTTCTTGTTTACTGTATACGGACAAGTTGCTGCAGGACCGCCCCAGATTGATGAACAGCCTGTTGCATTTGAGATGTACATTCTGTCACCAAAGAGCTGTGTAACAAGACGTGCATAAGATGTTTCTGCACAGCCTGCACATGAGCCTGAGAATTCAAGCAACGGCTGCTTGTACTGGCTGCCGATAACTGTTGCAGGGTTAGCAACTTCGGGTTTCTCTGTAACATTTGCAACACAGTAATCAAATACTGCCTGCTGGTCTTCCTGAGTTTCACGGGCAACCATCTTGAGTGAATTTGTCGGACATACGCCTACGCATACCGAACATCCCATACAATCCATCGGAGATATTGCCAATGTATATTTATAATCTGTCTTGATAACAGGTTTCGGAGCTATCTTTGTATTAGCCGGAGCATTTGCAGCTTCTTCTTCTGTCATCGCAAACGGTCTTATTGTAGCATGAGGACATACGAATGAACACTTGTTACATTTTGCACAGGTTTCAGCGTTCCATTCGGGTACCATTACGGCAACTCCACGCTTCTCATAAGCTGATGCACCGAGTTCAAATGTACCGTCTGCATGGTCAACGAATACTGATACAGGGAGTGAATCGCCGTCCATCTTGTCAACGGGTTCAAGAATATTCTCAACCATTTTAACTGTCTTTGCATTGCCTGTGAGAGTGCTTTCAGCTTTTTCGTCTGCTGCATCTGCCCATTCAGCAGGAACGTCGATTTTAACGAATGCTGTAACACCGGCATCAATAGCCTTATGGTTCATGTCAACAACGTCCTGACCTTTTTTGAGGTAAGACTTTGTTGCAGCGTCTTTCATGTGCTGTACAGCTTCCTCGATAGGCATAACCTTTGCAAGTGCAAAGAATGCAGCCTGAAGAATTGTATTTGTACGCTTGCCCATGCCTATCTGTGCAGCAAGGTCAATAGCGTTAACTGTATAGAGCTGAATGTTGTTCTTAGCGATATACTGCTTTGTTTCAGCATTGAGGTGCTTATCGAGTTCCTCGGGAGTCCACTGACAGTTGATGAGGAATACACCGCCCGGCTTAACGTCCTGAACCATCTTATAGCCTTTGAGGATATATGACGGGTTATGGCAAGCTACAAAGTCAGCTTTATTTATATAATACGGGCTCTTGATAGGCTTGTCACCGAAACGGAGGTGAGATATTGTTATACCGCCTGTTTTCTTTGAGTCATACTGGAAGTAAGCCTGTACATACTTCTGTGTATAGTCACCGATAATTTTGATTGAGTTCTTGTTTGCACCGACTGTACCGTCACCGCCGAGACCCCAGAATTTACATTCGATAGTACCTTCTGCAGCCGTATTCGGAGCGGGTTTTTCTTCGAGTGAAAGCATTGTCACATCATCATTGATACCGAGTGTGAACTGAGCCTTCGGAGCATCTTTTGCAAGTTCTTCATATACTGCGAATACGCTTGACGGAGGAGTATCTTTTGAACCGAGACCATATCTGCCGCCTACTACTTTTATATCACTTCTGCCCTGAGCTGCAAGTGCTGCAACAACATCGAGGAACAAAGGCTCACCCAATGCACCGGGCTCTTTTGTTCTGTCAAGAACAGCTATCTTCTTGCAGGTTGCAGGGATAGCTTCAACGAGCTTGTCAGCTCTGAAAGGTCTGTACAGTCTTACTTTTACAAGACCTACTTTTTCACCGTGAGCGTTCATGTAGTCAATAACTTCTTCTGCAACGTCACAGAATGAACCCATAGCTATAATTACACGGTCAGCGTCTTCTGCACCGTAGTAGTTGAACAATTTATAGTCTGTACCGAGCTTTTCATTGACTTTAGCCATGTACTTTTCAACTATCTCCGGAACCGCATCATAGAACTTGTTGCAAGCCTCTCTGTGCTGGAAGAATATATCACCGTTTTCGTGTGAACCACGCATTACAGGATGTTCAGGATTCAAAGCTCTCTTTCTGAATGCCTTTACAGCGTCCATATCGCACATTTCAGCGAGGTCTTTATAATCCCATATATCTATCTTCTGAATTTCATGTGAAGTTCTGAAACCGTCAAAGAAGTTTATGAAAGGAACTCTGCTCTCGATAGTTGCAAGGTGAGCAACTGCCGACAAGTCCATAACTTCCTGAGTATTTGTTTCGGCAAGCATTGCAAAACCTGTCTGACGGCAGGCATAAACGTCTGAATGGTCACCGAAAATGTTAAGAGCGTGTGAAGATACGCAACGAGCTGATACATGGAATACGCTCGGGAGCAATTCACCGGCAATTTTGTACATATTAGGGATCATAAGAAGAAGTCCCTGTGAAGCCGTGAATGTAGTAGTGAGAGCACCGGCATTGAGTGAACCGTGAACTGTACCTGCTGCACCTGCTTCAGACTGCATTTCCTGAACTTTTACGGAAGTTCCGAAAATGTTTTTCAATCCCTGAGCCGACCACTGGTCAACATAGTCAGCCATCGGGCTTGAAGGCGTGATGGGATAAATACCTGCAACTTCTGTGAAAGCATACGCAACATGAGCCGCAGCATTATTACCGTCCATCGTTTTCTTTTTTCTGGTAATCATTTGGAAAGTCCTCCTTTTTATTATCAGACCCGTATCAACGCAAACAGGTCTTTAAAAAATGACTTGTAATAATTTACAGTATTTAGATACTGCACATAGTTAATTTTAGCACTTTTTTCTTCTGATGTAAAGTATAAATTTAAAATTATTTAAAAATATTTACAAATTTTTTATAATTTTACGCATATCACCCGAAAGATAAAGTGAACCGAAAATTATCACCGCATCATTCACATCAGCCCTTGAAAGAGCCTTTTGATAAGCCGTCTTATAATCATTTTCGGCACTCACGGGAATATCATATTGTGATATTATCTCTGCAAGGTCTTCCGCACTCATTGCACGGGGATTATGGGGTGATACCGTGATAATTTCATCAAATAAACAGACTATTTCCGACAAAGCGGTTTTGACATCCTTATCCGCCAGCATACCGACTACGCCTATTTTTCTCTTGTCGGACATATTTTCTTTCAGGGCATTTGCAAGAGCTTTCACACCGTCTGGATTATGGCTTCCGTCAAGCATTACAACAGGATTTTTTCCGAGAATTTCAAGCCTTGCAGGGAAAAATACTGTTTCAAAGCCGACTTTCACGGCACTTTCCGATATATCCAAACCTCTTTCCCTCAATGCCTTTATCGTACAAAATGCCGTTGAAGCATTTTTAACCTGATGTTTTCCAATGAATGGTATCTTGAGTGTAACACCGTCAACAACAAATTCCGAGCCGTCCAAATCAGATTTTATGACATCAAAATTCGTATCGGCTATATACAGCTTATTATTCCTTTGTGCAACGGCTTTCTTTATAACATCAATAACTCCGTCTTTCTGCTCACCGTATGCAACTGTAATTCCATTCTGCTTGATGATACCGCATTTTTCAAATGCTATCTTTTCATAGGTATCTCCCAGAATTGCCGTATGGTCAAGCGATATCGAAGTTATCACGCTTGCAAGGGGTGTGTCTATTATATTTGTAGCATCAAATCTTCCGCCCAAACCTGTTTCAAGTACGACTATATCACAGTTTTCCTCAGCATACCAATACATTGCTATCGCAAAGACAAACTCAAATTCAGTGATGATTTTATCTTCCTTTTTCATCTCCTCGACAATGGGAAATAATTTTTCCACTATCTCACAAAGCTTATTTTCGGGTATCATCTCACCGTTTATCTGAAAACGCTCTCTGAACTCCAACACATAAGGCGATATAAACAAGCCCGTTTTATACCCTGCACATTTAAGAGTGTTCGCAATCAGAACACAAGTTGAGCCTTTGCCGTTGGTGCCTGCAACGTGCACAAATTTCAATTTCTTGTCGGGCGAGCCTATACGTTTCATAAGCTCCCCTACTCTTTCAAGACCGGGTTTGCTTCCGAATACAAGCAAACTGTCTATCTTTCCGACTGCCTCTTTATATGTCATTCTATCATCTCCATTTCATAATTCCTTGTCTATTATAATATCATAATGAACGATTTTCAATATTGAATTTATACCAATTCAATGTTATAATCATTTGGAAAATATTTTTTAAAAAAAGGAATTTTTTTACAATGAAAACACCAATTTATTCACAGCTTTTAAAGCACAAATCACTTGACTATTCACCGTTCCATACACCGGGACATAAAAACAACGGTTTTTTCCCGAAAAATCTATTTGAACTCGATTTTACGGAATTACCCGATACTGATGCACTTTATGAAGCCGAGGGAATCATTCTCGAAACAGAAAAAAATTTAGCGAAATTATTTTCTGCCAAACGCTCAATTATATCATCAGGCGGTTGTACACTTGCAATTCAGACAATGTTAAGGCTTGCATCTCAGCGAGGAAAAAAAATATTATTTGCACGAAATATTCATCGAAGTGCAGTCAATGCCTGTGCATTACTCGGAATCATTCCAAAATGGATACTGCCGAAATCCGTAAACGGTCTTTTCACGGGGAGAATCTTACCCGAAGATGTTGAAAGAGAATTTATTAATGACACCGAAATATCGGCACTCTATGTAACATCGCCCGATTATTACGGTGAATTGACGGATATCAAAACACTTTCGGAAATATGCCGAAAATATAATAAATTACTCCTCGTTGACAATGCCCACGGTTCACATCTGGCTTTTCTCAAAGAAAATCAGCACCCCATACATTTAGGTGCTGATATGAGTGCGTGTTCACTTCATAAGACTATGCCTGTTCTGACCGGAGGTGCAGTCCTGAATATCGGAAATTCGGAATTTTCCGAAAATGCAAAAAGTGCAATGTCATTGTTCGGCTCAACAAGTCCGTCATATCCGATAATGGCAAGTATAGATATATGCTGTGACTATATGCTCAACGGAAACGGCATTGCCGATTACAGGCTTCTTGAAGAAAGAGCAGCAAAAATCAAAGCACTTGCCAAGGAATATGACATTATCCAGCCCCAAGGCTTATGCGACTCTACGAGAATTTGTATCAATACAAACGGAATTGAAAATCAAACCGAATTTTTCCATTCATATAAAATAGAACCTGAATTCTGTGACGGACAAAACGCTGTTTTTATATGCACTCCATTTAATACAGAGAGAGATTTTCAGCGTCTTGAAACGGCAATTTCAAATATAAAGACAATTCCACAAAGTAAAAAAGATTTTTCATTTGAGCTTCCCGAAATCAAATCGACTCCCCGTGAGGCTGTTTTAGCGGAAAGCGAAATAATTGCAGTTGAAAACTCTCTCGGAAGAATTTCCGCTGAAAGTGCCTGTCCATGTCCTCCGGGAATACCCGTTATAATGCCCGGTGAGGTCATCAATAAAAATACCGTTTCACAGCTTCGGGAATATAAATTCAAATATATCACTGTCGTGAAATGAGCCTTTTTATCAAATCAAATGAATCGGGAATATAATTATCGGAATCGGCAGCAGTGTTTTCATCAAACTTTGAAGCATTGCTGTTTTTCTTGTCAAAAGATTTGTATATAAGATAAGGTACAGGCTCACTCGAAAATCTTTGCAGATGTACGGGAACAGCAATATCCGATACCACCATAAGACCGACATCCTCACCCGTTTTTTGAAACTCCTCAACAACAGGCTCTATAATATTCTTATCAAAATCCGAAATAACTTTTGTTTTCATCTCAAAGTCACCGCTGAGAGAATATTCATAAGCCCTGCTGTCATATAAAAAGACAATATCATTTTTTTGCAGTTTTTCAAGAATAGTTTTTGAAACATCTTCACCGCATGAAACAATATCTGCTTTCAGATATACTGCAATGCCACGAACAAAATCCGTATCGGTGACAACACAACACTCAAGACCGAACCTGTCTTTGAAGCTCTCAAGATCATATACTGCACTTTCTCCGAATATCCAGACCGAATCCGCACTGTAATTTTTCAGGACATCACAGCTCCTTTTCATGATATTATATATCGGCTGAGCAAAATCCCCTTTCGGAAGATAATCAGCTATGCACTTTGACACAGCCTCATTCGGAACAGCGAAATCACCTGCATACAATTCTCCTTTTTTCCATATCAGAAAGATATTATTATCCTTTCTGACAAACTCGAAAATATCATTATTAAAATTCTCGCACAGGTCTTTGAAAATATCATCCAACTCTCCGCCCGGCATAACTTCGGAAATCATAGTCTTTTCTTCATAAGCTTCTTCATCAGATAGTTTCACAAAACTGCACTTAAAAATAACATCATCTTTTTCGGGAACTATCCCTATGCTTGACGAATATAAAACCGCACTTCCTTTAAAGTCTGTTTTCGGGTCATATCCGAACAGTGCAAGAACTGATTTTTCAACAGGATATTTGTCGGCAGTTTCCGCAGTTTTTGTAAGACCTATTTCGGAATACTTCGCTAAATCATCAAGACACTTTGTATCGGCATTCGACAGCGGAGTTATATTATTATAATCGGGCATAGTCCTGTCAGCCATTGCACCGCATATCAATACTGCATATTTCATAAATTTTTTCCTTTCTAAAAAATCATTGACTTTATTATATAACTTTTTCACTTCATATTCAATGATAAAAAGGGAAAGACAAATAAAATTGCTTTCCCTTTGGAAGTATTATTTTTTGGAAGATGAAGATATTTTTGATTTTTTTCCTTTCTTTGAATACAAAAGAAGATAAACCGTAAAAAAAGCTACTATTCCGCAGTCAATAAAAAGGATAATAACTATCAATGCAGTATGACCGCCCGAAAAAAGGCTTTTTTCTTCATCCTCAGGCTTTAAAGTACCTTTATAAACGTATTTCGGGACATCCGCTGTCTTTTTAAACGTATAATTGTTTTCCTTTGCGTATGACTTCATATCATCACTGCCGTATAATATCATATTCTTTGAACATCTGCTGAATCCGTCATCTTCAATATGTTTGGGCTTTTTATTGAATACAGCTTCCGCAAGATTTGAACATTCAAAAAAGGCACATGATGATATCACTGACGAACTGCTGTTGAACTCAACTCTTGTCAGGCTGTTACAGCCTTTGCAGGCAAATGACTGTATCTCTTTTACTGTTTCCGTAAAAGACAGCTTTCCTAATTTGATACAGCCGTCAAACGCATATTTTTCAACCTTTTCAAGACCCTTATTCAACTCTATCTGACTTATTGAATCACAGTTTTTGAACGCTTCTTCTCCAATTGATTTCACACTTTCGGGCAAAACGATATTTTCAATGCCCGAACAGCCCTCAAAGCAGTTTGCAGGGATATTTGAAACATTCGACGGCAAAACCACTCCGCTCAAAAGTTTACAGCCTTTAAAACACTCCTTGCCCAATGAAATGATTTTATCGGATAATTTTATGCTTTCAAGCACATCACATTCTTTAAATGCAGAATCACCTATACTTACAACACTTTCAGGCATAATGACCTGTTTTACAGAACTGTTCTTTTCAAAGACACATTCACCGATATTTTTCACTCCATCAGGTATCACTATTGATTCGGCATTTCCGTTATATTTTACAAGTATACCGTCCCCTATCGTCACAAATTCCTTATTTTGACTGTCCATCCATTTTGTGCCTTCAAGGGCATATCCTCCAAGATGTTTGATACTTTTCGGAAGCTGTATATTTGCAAGCGACCTGCATCCCCAAAAAGCATATTCTCCTATATCATCCATCTTATCGGGCAATTTCAGTTCCGTAAGACTTTTACAGCCCGAAAAACAGTATTTGCCCAAGGACATCACACCATTTGATATATCTGCCGATTGCAGAGCGGTACAATCCGAAAATGCACATTCACCTATTCTTTTTACATTTGACGGTATTATCAGCTTTTTGAGAGAACTGCAAAGTGAAAAGGCATTTGAGCCTATATCGGTTATATAGCTTGACACTTCTATCTCTTTTATAGTTTTATTATACATGAAGGCTGCCGAATCCACCATTGTCACATAATATTTATCAACCCTTGAGGGCAGTTTTTCATAAAGACCGTTTCCTTTATATCGGACTATCGCAGCACTTTTTCCGTCATCAAGTATCCTGTACGTATAGTCACCTTTGTTCAAAATATCTGCTGCATAACACTTTATTTCAAATCCCTGAAAGGAACATAATATTATCAGAAACGCTGTCATAAGCAAAAATGTTCTTCTCAAAAAACCGTATTTCATCAGCTTTACTCTCTTTCTATTTTTTTCGGTAAATTTAATAATATCATATAATGCCCATTTTTTCAATACCCTAAAAAATAACGCTTTTATTTTCGGAGATTATATGCTATAATTTTATATGAAGCTATAATATTTGTAACAGTTTTGCAAATCAATGATATCAAAATTATTACAATTCTAAAAAATGACTTTTAAAACGGTCTATATAATGTTATAATAACAATCGGCAATAAAAAACAATTGCTGATATAAGAAAGGGTGAAATTTATTTGAAAGAAGATATCCAAAAATCAAATGATATAATAGCCGGAAGAAATCCCGTCAGTGAAGCCGTTAATTCGGGTCGTGCCATTGAAAGTATCCTTATCGCAAGGGGTGAACTTAACGGCTCTGTCAAGGTGATAGTCGCAAAGGCAAAAGACAGACATATACCGATTAAAGAAGTTGACAGAAAAAAACTTGACTATATGTGCGGAAATGCTGCTCATCAGGGTATAATCGCTGTTGCCGCCGTCAAGGAATATTCCTCGGTAGAAGATATATTTGCTCTTGCCAAAAGCCGCAATGAACCGCCTTTTATAATAATCCTTGATGAAATAGAAGACCCCCATAATCTTGGTGCTATAATACGAACAGCAGAATGTGCCGGAGCTCACGGTATCATCATTTCCAAAAGACGTGCAGTAGGACTTAATTACACCGTCGGAAAGGCATCAGCCGGAGCTTATGAATACGTGCCTGTTGCAAGAGTCAATAATATACCAGCGGTCATTGACGAACTTAAAGAGAAAGGCTGTTGGATATACGGTGCCGATATGAACGGAGCTGTCTATGCCCAGAATGACCTCAAAGGGGCTTGTGCCCTGGTCATAGGCTCGGAAGGAAAGGGTCTCGGAAGGCTCGTCAGAGAAAAATGTGATGTTATATTATCCCTGCCTATGTGCGGAAAAATAAACTCTCTCAACGCATCAGTTGCCGCCGGTATACTAATGTACGAATTCACAAGACAGCGACTCGGAATAAAATCAGTAAACGGAGAGTGATAGAATAATGTCTACTGTTGATGAAAATAATAACAACAAGAATACCCCGAATACACCTGAGCCGAATGAAAAGCTCAAAACCATGAAATCACGTCTTGAAAAGCTCGTTATGTCTATGAAACGTCCCGATGAAAACGAACTTGCCGATACATATGACGAAACAAATGATATTCCCACAAATATCAAAGAACCTGATGAACAAATCAAATCAGAAAATGTTTTGAACGATACCGAACCGAAAGATGAAAAAAATTATCCCGTTACCGAAGATACAGTACAAGAAACAAATACAGGAGATAATGAAATATCCTCGGATAATGAACTCAAAAAAGATACCGAAACAGTCACAGCGGAAAAAACACCTAAGACTGACGATATTCGTGAATCGACAGAAGAAACCGAACCTGTAACAGAAGAACAAAAAATACATAAACTTCCGAATAAAAAAGATGAACAGGAAAAAAATCTTGAAGAAGGTATAAAACTCCCTATAAAATATTCCGCTGACAATTCGGGAAGCTTTATCGTAATGGCAGGAAAATTCACACGGATATTACGTGCGGAATTTCAGGACACCAAACTGTACATAGAACCAAGCCAACCTTCCGATACACCAAAAGCTAACGATACAAAAGAAAATGAAGAATCCCGTTCAAATGTCATCCCCATGCCGAAAGCGAAATCCAAACCTGAAAAAGTATCGCCTAAAGCAACAGCGGAAAAAACCCAGGATGTTCCGACTATCATAAAAAAAGTAGAATCTGTTCCTGAAAAGACTCCTCAGACTGAAATCCCTAAAAAACAAACATCCAACAAAAATAATAAAAAAGCAAAATTCAGCCTTAAAGATTTTTTCAGTGCGATTCCCGAGGAAATCGTTATAGAATCAAAGCAAAAACCGGGGTCTAAAAAAATTCTTGATGATTATACCGATGAAAAGGATGCCGAAGATATCAGGACCGAAATTGAAAAAAATCTGCATACAGTAGTTGTCAGAAGCTCGATACTTTTTATAACTGCCGTTGTATCGGTAATAGCTGCCTCTATTGCACAATTCTCAAATCTTTTCTCTGAGGCAATGCGTACAGGATGGCTGTTTTTCGCAATCATATCTTTTGCATTGTTCTGTGTTGCGGTAATAACAGACCGTCTGACAATTGTAAACGGTCTTATGCCGCTCAGACATTTCAAGGCCAATTCCGATACGGCTGCTGCCGTGACCGCTCTTACAGTCGGTATACAATCCATAACAGCTATTTTTACTCCTCATGTTTTCGTTGACGGAACATATCATATATATGTCCCCATTGCAATCATAGCCCTGCTTTGCAACAGTGTCGGAAAACTTCTGATAATAACCCGTACACTCGACAACTTCAAATTCCTTGCAAAACCGTCACAGAAGTATGCGGGAAAAATATATACAGATACCAAAAATGCCGAAAAAATGACCGCTGAATTTCCCTCAAAGAATACTATCATAGCATATATGAAACGCTCAAAATTCATGAGCAATTTTCTCAGACTGTCATACGCCTCAGACCCGAGTGAGTTACTTGCCTCAAAAATCGCTCCTGTTACAACGGCAATAGCTTTGATACTCGGAGTTGCATACGGACTTATGACAATGAATTTTGCAGGAGGAATAACTTCATTGGCACTGACCGCCTGTGTGGGCACTCCCATGATGTGCCTTATAGTTCTGAATATCCCCATGAAAATGCTGTGCAGGAACACCCTAAATATTGACGCTATGATATCGGGATATGATGCGGTACAGCAATTCTGTGACACCAATGCGGTTATGATAGATACTTCTCAGCTTTATCCCGAAGGTACTGTAACACTCAACGGAATGAAAATATTCCGCCAAAGCAAGATAAATGATGCCATGCAGGCAGGTGCGGCTGTAATGTATGCAGTAAACGGCACTATGAGCTATATATTTGAAAACATGATACACTGCTCAAAAGAAAAACTCCCAAAAGTCGACAGTATCGTATACGAAGATGACAAGGGACTTCTTGCATGGGCCGATAAACAAAGAATCCTTATCGGAAACAGAACACTGCTTGAAACTCACAATATAAAAGTTCCCAAAAAAGAACTTGAAGAAAAATATCTCAAAACAGGCGGTGAAATAACATATATTTCAATAAACGGAGAATTGGTCGTAATGTTCGTGCTTTCATACAAGACCGACAAGAAAATCGCTGCCGAACTCCGTGAACTTGAAGAAAGCGGTGTAAGCCTTGTTGTAAGAACGATAGACCCCCATATCACCAAAGAAAAAATAGCCAAAAAATTCGGTCTGTTTGAAAGATGTGTAACAGTGCTCCCGACAGGTCTCGGAAGTATCTGCAATGAGGTCACTTCTTCGGTCGACGAACAGTCAAGGGCATATCTTGTAACAAAAGGAAAATTATCATCCTTTGCAAGAGCCATATCGGGCTGTATCAAAATGAAATCGTCTATTATGATAGCAAAGCTTCTTCAGCTTGCAAGCATAATTTTCGGAACAGTTGTATTTACCCTGATATCATTCATATCAGGTTTCCAAAAGCTCGGAAGTATCCAGATACTCGTATATATCGTCTTCTGGGCATTGGTCACGATAATAGCATCACTTGTAAAAAACAAATAAAGGAACGGGATAAAAAAATGAAAGTTGCACCATCACTTCTTTCCTGCAATTTTGCAAATATGGGAGAGGAAATAAAAAAAGTTGACAGAGCCGGAGCCGACTGGATACATCTTGATGTAATGGACGGACACTTCGTACCAAATCTCACGATAGGTCCGGCTATCGTATCAGCCGTCAGACCCTATACGGAACTGCCTTTTGACGTACATCTCATGATAGACTATCCGCTTGACTACATAGACGCTTTTGCAGATGCGGGTGCCGATATCATAACATTTCACATTGAAGCAATGTCCGATATTCTCATGACCATCGACAAGATAAAGTCACGAAATATCAAACCGGGTCTTGTCATCAAGCCCAATACTCCTGCCGAAGATGTATTCCCGTATCTTGATAAAGTTTATATGATACTTGTAATGACCGTTGAGCCGGGATTCGGAGGACAATCCTTCATGGAGGATATGATGCCGAAAGTAACAGCTATAAAAAACGAATGTGCAAGGAGAAATCTCAATGTTCTGGTCGAAGTTGACGGCGGAATATCCGAGAAAACTGCTCCGACAGCTTCAAAATTCGGTGTTGATATATGCGTATCGGGAACAGGCGTATTCAAGGCACAAGACACTGCCGCTGCTATCGAATCAATCAGAAATGCCTGAATGATAACTGATATTTTGGGAGGTTTTTGGCAATGCTAAGAATATTCAAAGCTACCGAAAAAAATATTGACGATATATTATCTATACGTATCGAAATGCTGAAAGAAGTCAACAGTCTTTCCGAAGAATACAAATTCGACGAAAGCTTCATTAAAGCCACCGAAAATTATTTTGCCAATGCACAACAATCCACGATACTTGCATACAGCGATGATGAAGTCATAGGCTGTGCAACTCTGTGCTATCTTGAACTTCTGCCGACCTATGAACATCAGAACGGAAAACGTGCCCGCTTGATGAACGTCTATACAAAAAAGGATTTTCGCAGACAGGGTATTGCTTCGACAATGCTCTATATGCTTATCGAAGAAGCAAAAGAAAAAGGTGTTACAGAAATAACTCTTGATGCAACCGGACAGGGCACGAAACTTTATAAAAGATATGGTTTTGTACCATCAGATGAATGTATGGTACTTAACTTCTCCGAGCTTCTCAAAAGAAATATTGCAAATTTCGAGAAATACGGCTGTCACATTCATAAATGCGAGTGCTGAAAAAGCGTTTTTAGACAATTTATTAAATCTGTCGTAAAAACTATTTTTATTAATAAATTCGTAACATTTGTATGTTATAATTCTATTTATTTCATTAAAAATTAAAGGAGCGTTATTATTATGAGCAGAAAAGACAAAATAAACAATGCAGTTACAGAAAATGATGAAACAACAACTGCTGTTGACGAAGTAAAAGCAGAAGAAACTCCTGCTGCCGAAGAAGTGAAATCTGAGGAAACTCCTGTAGCTGACGAAGTGAAAGCAGAAGAAACTCCTGCTACTGAAGAAGTAAAGGCTGAAGAAACTGCTGATGAAGAAACAAAAGAAGAAACTTCAGCCGAAGAAACTGCCGAGGAAGAAGAATGTACAGAATGTGAAGACTGTGACTATGATGACGACGATGAATGTTGCTGTTGCTGTTCAACAGTCAAAAAAGTAATAAAAGCAGCCGTTGCCGTTACAGCCGTTGTAGGAACTGTTGTTATCCTTTCAAAAATCTTCAAAAAGAAATAATTTTACCTCTAACACCAAAAATCCAAAACTGTTCGGACTTCCAAAAAAGTTCGGACAGTTTTTTAATTTTTTTCCAAAATCATGTAACAAATCCTTTGCTGTCAGTACTTTATAGTCAAAAGGAGGTTTTAAATATGAAATCTAAAAAAATTATATGTTTAATGGCAGCCCTTATAATGACAATGACAACGGCAGGATGCAACAGCGGTGACGATTTATTCAAGGTATCCACAGAACCGAGTACACAGACAAGCAATGTTGAAAATAGTGACAGTGATACAAACGGTGAATTGATACCAAAAATCAATGCCGTAAAAAGACCCGGCGGTGAGCGTAATGCCACTTATGACGCTTTTTTTGGTGCTACCGCTGACAGTGCGAAAAAAGAAGCTGCGGATATTGCAGGAGAAGCATTAACAAATGATATAGAATTTACGGCGGAAGAAGATAGAGCAAAAATAGCAGAAACTGCACCCGCACCGGGTTATGAAGATGTGTACGGCATAATTGATGATGAATTTTATGACTATGAATACTCACAGGTCGAACCGCAGCCCGGATTGCTTACGGCAGGTGTATGGAATGACAATGACAACTGGGGATTTTTCAGCAATCTCGTCAACAATGACAAAATAACTATCCCACAGTATGGACTCAATCCGGCAAATCGTATTGCAGTTACCGTAAAAACAAATGATTCTGTTCCCGTTGTCAATGCAGCCGTTAAAGGCTTTGACGAAAAAGGCAATATCGTATGGAGTGCCGTCACGGATAAAAATGGTGTCGCATATCTTTTCAAGGGCGACCAAATATCAAGCATCGAAGTGGAAAGTCAGGGCAAAACTCAAAAACAATCAATTACACCACAAAAAAACACCAATGACCAACAGACAAATATAAAAGTTCAAAACAATGATATTACTGTAATATTTGACGGTGAGAGCAAAAACTACGAAAAAACAGAAATTATGTTTGTCGTTGACACAACAGGCTCAATGGGTGATGAACTCATGTTCTTACAGAGCGAATTCACGGCTATCGCAAATGATATAGGCACTGACAATACAAGATTTTCCATAAACTTCTACCGTGACGAATATGATGACTACACTACAAAACGCTATCCTTTTTCAAGCAATATCGAGGAAATAAACAAAAAACTCAACAGTGAATATGCCGCAGGCGGCGGTGACTTACCCGAAGCTGTCGCAGAAGTCCTTGACGAAACTATCAATGACGGCGGATGGAGTGATGAAAGCGTTAAGCTGATGTTTATGATATTCGACGCACCGCCCCATGACAACAAAGAACAAGTTCTTCAAAGTGCCATTGAAAAAGCTGCCGAAAAAGGTATAAGAATAATCCCGGTAGTTTCATCAAACAGTGACAGAGATACCGAACTTTTCGGAAGATGTGCGGCTATAATGACAGGCGGTACATATATTTTCCTGACCGACGATTCGGGTATCGGCTCATCACATCTTGAACCCATCATAGGCGAACACAAAGTTGAAAAACTCTATGATATAATAATCCGCACCATAAATGAATACAAACAAGGTACTGTATCAGTTCCCGTTCCCGAAAACAATGAAGTAAAAGTATCCGAGATAACCGACAGAACCGTGAACGAACAAATTTCAACAGATACAGCACTTGAAAAATTCTATGAAGATGATGAAAATGAATATTATTACGGCAGTATCAAAAGTGAATACGTTATCGTAAAATACACCGACGGCTCAACGGAAACTGTTTCATCCGCACTCAAAAACGGTAAAATAACATTATCAGACCTCGACAAATACAATATAAGCTACATAAAACAGCCAAAAATCAAGACCTTGCCGGGAAATATCGAAACAGGGACATTCTCTTTCAAAGATGAAAAGGAATACAGCGGTAAAACAGAGGGATTTGTAAATACAAATGAAATCGAAATGACAGACGTTATTGCAAGAGCAAAAACTGAAATAAAGGGCGAATACAGCATGACACAGGTTTTCTATGATGAAACGGAAGATATGTGGAAAGTACACTTCTTTAATTTGGATACAGCAGGCGGAGATGTAAGCGTATATCTCAACGGAAAAGGCGTTACAAAACTTATAGCTTACGGTGAATAATATTTAAGGGCTATGCAGATAAAAAATATTTGCATAGTCTTTGTTTTTGTGCTATTATATAAAGGTGATATTTTTTTGAAAGGAACATGATAAAATGAAAAAAGGCTTGGTAAAAATCATCGCAACGGCTGTTCTTGCAAGTGTTTTAGCCGGAACAGTTCTTACAGGATGCAATGACAGCAAAACTCAGACATCAGACACGGCAACAAGTAATCAAAGTGTCACCGAAACACCCAAAAAAGACACTTACGACCCGACTCCGCTTGACCCCGATAAAGTTTATTTTGCCGATATTGATATTAAGGACTATGGCAAGATAATTATAAAGCTTGACCAGAAATCCGCCCCGATAACCTGTGCAAATTTCGTTGCACTTGCCGAAATGGGATTTTATGACGGTCTGACTTTTCACAGAATTATGGAAGGCTTTATGATGCAGGGCGGAAATGCCGAGGGAACAGACAAAGAAGGTATTGCACAGACCATAAAAGGTGAATTTTCGGCAAACGGTGTTGACAATCCGCTTTTGCATACAAGGGGTGCTGTTTCAATGGCAAGAACATCTCTTTCAATGGACAGTGCAAGCTCACAGTTCTTTATCGTACATAAAACATCTCCTCACCTTGACGGACAGTATGCTTGTTTCGGCTATGTCACAGACGGTATGTCAGTAGTCGATAAGATATGTGAGGAAGCCGAACCCACAGACGACAACGGCACTATCGAAAAAGACAAACAGCCTGTTATCAATTCAATAAGAATAAGAACATAAAACAAAAAGTCGTTCTGTCATCAATGGCAGAACGACTGTATTTTTTTGTCACCGCAATATTTAATTGCACATTGCTAATTGCTAATTGCTAATTTAATCATACGGGGTGGACTTTATTTTTGAGGTCGGCTGAGGGATTTATGCCGGCTTTTTTGTCACGTCTGGCTTTGAAGAATTTCGGTGCAACTTCGGGGAACTGTGCATAAGTAAGTACATCTTCTTCCTGCTCTATCCACTGAGGTATCTCTGCACGGAGCTTTTCAAGCTCAGGCTCAAGCAAATCAGCGGGACGACATTCAACAGGCTTCTGGTCGCCTATTATCTTCTTTCTGAATTCAGGGTCTATCGGTACAGGTGTCGTACCGTATTTTCCTGCAACAAGGTCTTTAAACTGTCCGTTGCACATCTTATAACGCTCGCCAAGAATTACATTGAATACAGCCTGTGTTCCGACTATCTGTGAAGTAGGCGTTACAAGAGGAGGATAGCCTGCATCCTTACGTACTCTCGGAACTTCTTCGAGAACTTCCGTAAGTTTATCGCTTTTGCCTGCATCTTTGAGCTGTTTGAGAAGATTCGACAGCATACCTCCCGGAACCTGATATATAAGTGCCTTTGCATCAGTAGCAAGCATTTTCGGGTCAAGCAGACCGCTTTTTATATACTTTTCACGGAGCTTCATAAAATACTCTCTTATCTCAGACAGTTTTACAAGGTCTATGCCCGTGTCATATTCTGTTCCCTGCAATGCAGCGACCATTGATTCAGTTGGTGCATGAGATGTACCGTTTGCGAGCGGTGACATCGCCGTATCTATTCTGTCTGCACCGGCTTCAATGCCTTTGAGCAGACACATTGAGGCAAGTCCCGATGTATAATGGGTATGTATCTGAACAGGGATTTTCACCGCACCTTTGATTGCTTTTACAAGTTCTTCGGTGTAGTACGGAGTGAGCAGAGCTGCCATATCTTTTATACAGATGGAATCTGCACCGGCTTCTTCAATTCTCTTTGCATAATCAACATAATATTGTGTCGTGAAAACAGGTCCTGTCGTATAGCTCATTGCGACCTGTGCTTCAACATTAGGATTTTCCTTTTTAGCCGCCCTGGCTGCATTTATAGCCGTCTGAAGATTTTTTATATCATTGAGAGCGTCAAATATTCTTATAACATCAATGCCGTTAGCGACTGAACGCTGTACGAAATATTCAAGTACATCATCAGCATAATGACGGTATCCGAGCATATTCTGTCCTCTGAAAAGCATTTGCAGTTTTGTTTTGGGACAATTTTTTCGGATAGTTCTCAGTCTTTCCCAAGGGTCTTCATTAAGGAATCTTATACATGAATCGAATGTAGCACCGCCCCAACATTCCAACGAATAGAAACCTATTTCATCAAGTGCGGGAAGTATCGGGAGCATATCTTCAATAGGCATTCTTGTTGCAATGAGGGACTGGTGAGCATCACGGAGAACTGTTTCTGTAATCTGTATCTTTTTTGCCATTTTACAAAGACTCCTTTCAGCCGAGTGTTACAAGAACTGTACCTGTATCAACGGATTCGCCCTTATTTACTGCAACTGATACAACGGTAGCATCTTTCGCTGCTTTTATCTCATTCTCCATTTTCATAGCTTCAAGAATTACGAGAACATCACCTTTTTTGACAGCCTGACCGGGCTTTACGAGGACATTTATGATAGTACCGGGCATAGGTGATTTTACAGGCTCACCCGATACATCAGCTGCAGCTTTGGGAGCAGGTGCAGCTTTCGGTGCAGCAGCTTTCTGAACAGGTGCAGACTGTATCTCAGAGCCGTCAGCTTCCTCTACCTGTACGTTATAGACTGTTCCGTTTACTGTTATCTTCAAGTTTTTCATAGCAAATACTTTCCTTTCGATTTATATATAAATATTATTATGCTTTTTGGGCAGTGTCGTTACACGCTTGTTTCCGAGCATATCAAGAGCCGATATCAGTTTATCCCTTGTATTTTCAGGTTCAATGACATCTTCGACATAGCCGTTTTCGGCTGCTTTGAAAGCTGTCAGATTTTCATTCTTGTATTCTTGGATAACTCTTTCTCTTTCAGCCTTCGGGTCGGATGTATTTTTCAGCCTGCCGCCAAAGTCATCACCAAGCATTATAATGGTTTCAGCTTCGGGTGTGAGTGCAGATACGCTTGCATTTGTCCATGCAAATGTCATATCAGCCGCTGCACCCGTTCCTGCAAGTGCTATATATACCGAGCCGAAAGCATTTCCCGTGATAAAAGTGATTTTAGCCGTTGTAGCCTCCGCATAAGCTGATGTGAGTTTTGCAGCCGACTTTATGCAGCAGAATTTTTCGGCATCTATGAAAGTAATTACAGGAATACTGAACGCATCACAGAAACGTACAAATCTTGCAGCCTTTGAAGATGATTTGCCGTCAATATCGCCCTCAGCCGAGAGCAATCCGACTGTAACACCGTTGACAGTCGCAAGGACTGTTCTGACAGCCTTGCCGTAGTCAGCCTGAATTTCAACGGCACTTTCGGTATCAGCTATATCAAAAATGACCTGTGACGGTTTTGTGTCGTATACAGGAACACCTTCCGCACTTATCTCGTCATAGGCAACACACGCACTTGACAGATTATTTGACGGAAGTATTTCTATCAAAGCTCTTACTTTTTGAACAGCTTCATCAGCATTTTCGGCAATGATATGTGCATTGCCTTTCTGAGAATTCTCCTCTGCAGATGATTTTTCACCGTTTGTTTCAAGTGAAAGCTGTGCGTTTTTCGTCATAACAACTATGTCTGCACATTCCGCAATAAGTGCCTGTGTGCCGAAGCATTTTCCGACAATTACCGATATCTGAGGAACGACTCCCGAAAGGTTATTCGAGTATTTCAATATATCACCGTAAGCCGCAAGCAAATCAGTACCCTGTGAAAGTCTGCCGCCTGTCGAGTCATAAAATGCTACGACAGGTTCTCCCGATTTAAGGGCAAGGTCATATAATTTTTTTATTTTAGCCGCCTGTGCTTTTGACATTGCACCGCCTGCATAATCCGTATTCTGAGCAAAAGCATACACTTCCATTCCGTTTACCGTACCGTGAGCTGCGACAGCTTCCGCATAAGTATCATCCGATTTTGCAAACGCTCCTATTTCCGTAAAAACACCGTCATCAAACAATTTTGTAAGATACCCAAAAGCCTTTGAAGAAGATATCTCCTCACGAGCCTTTGAAATAATTTCCGATATTGATCCAACAGTCATTTCTTGTCCTCCCTTTTGTTCCGAAAAAAATTTCTCCATGATATTATAGTATAAATTTGCTAAAATATCAAGCCTAAAATAATTTTTGGACATAAAAACAGTAAAACTGCATAAAAAAAGCGGGGAAATTCTTAAAATAAGACCTCTCCGCTTTTTATCAGTCATCTATTCTCAAATGCAGTTATTTATATGGTGACTGTAAGGTTGAATGTTTTTCTTGAAGTATTGCCGAAATCATCCTTGAGTTTTATAACTATCTCGTAATCACCTATTCTTGACGGCTTGAAGGTTTTTGGAGCAGCGGTGGTGTAGTCTTGAAATACTGTCCATTCACTCTGACCCTTTTTCCTGTAAGTTATCTTGTAATAATACGGGGCATTTCCTCCCTGTGATTTCAGATAAAATCTGACTTCATCACCGTATCTTACTGTCGTTGTGGAAATTTCGGACATATTCTGAGGCGGTACATATTTCACGGTTACATTGAATGTTTTGGCTGAAACCGCACCTCTGCTGTCCTTTGCCTTGACGACTATCTTATAATTGCCCGATTTAGTGAACTTATAGCTTAATTTATTGTTTGAACTGTAATTTCTTAATACACTGTTTCCGTTCAATAAAGCATATTGTATATTTCCGCATCCGCCCGATACCTTGCCCGTTATATTAATGCTCTCACCGACATTCAGCGTTGTTCTGTCGATCACAGAGATATTATTGATAGGATCATTGACGGTTATCCTGAAATATTTTTTCCTGACATTCCCCTTTGCATCACGCACTGCTATATAAAAATCATACGCCCCTGCTTGTTCAGGCTCAAATACATATCCTGTCCCAGACTTATAATCCTGTAAAGTTATGTATTTTTTATCAGCCGCTTTTTTATATGTGACAGCATATTTATATCCGCCTGCTCCACCGCCTGCATCGAATCGGAATACAACGATATCCCCGAACATTACATCGGATTCAACAACGGTAGATTTATTTCCGAGATATGCAACGAATGGTATAGCTCTCCTTACGGCAAATTTTTCGGCGTATGAACCTGATTCCCCGTAGAGTGTACAGTTGCAGTTTGTAAAGGCTGTATCATTTATTGCATAGACGTTCTTTCCTGTTTCAAGTTTTTTCAGCGAGGTACAGTTTCTGAAAGCATAACTGCCTATTTCACCGAGTCCCGAACCTGTCTGTACAACTTCAAGATTCGTACAGCCGTCAAAAAGAAAGTCATTTATTCTGAAAAGCTGTGGCGGAAGCCTTACAAACGAAAGATTCTGACAATTTGAAAAAGCACTCATTCCTATATAATTTATCCTGTCATTCAGATAAAACGATTTAAGTCCCTGACAGTTTGCAAATGCACTTCCACCGATATTCGTAAGGTTTGAGGGGATATTTATATTTATCAGAGGAGTATTGGCAAAAGCACTGTCTCCTATTGACCTGACACTGTTGGGAAGAACTATCTTTGTTATTTTTGTATTATAGAAACAGTATGCCGGTATACCTGTTATCTTATCATTCAAAGTTATGGATTTAAGGCTCGTACAGTCTCTGAAAGCTGATGACTGTAAGGAAGTAAGATTTTTCGGAAGAACAACATTATCAAGTCTTTCACAATTCAAAAAACAGCTGTAACCGATTTTTTCAATGTTATCTGAAAGATTTACAGAAGCAAGAGACCAGCATTCCTTGAAAGCTTCATTTCCGATTGAAGTACAGCCGTCTTTTACAGTAACTTTTTTAAGAGAATGACAGCTGCAAAATGCACATGTTTCGATATTGCCGTTTAATGTAACCTCCTCCAGCTTATCGCAGCTTTCAAAAGCCTCAGAACCGATAAAGCTTACAGAATCGGGAATAGTAATTTTTGTAAGTGCATCACACTGATGAAAAGCACTGCCATTGATAGATTTAACACCTTCTCTGATAGTGACTGTTTTCAGTGAACTGCAGTTATAAAAAGACGCATATCCTATTTGCTTAACACTTCCGGGTATTCTTATACTTGTCAGAGAATCACAGGAAGCAAAAGCCTCCATTCCGATACTTTCAACAGTTGTCGGAATAATGACAGACTTTATATGTTTTTCTTCTTTGAAAGCATTTCTGCCTATGGAAACGACTTTTCTTCCGTCAATCCTTGCAGGTATAGTAAAACTGCTGTCGTTTCCCAGATATCTTGATATCTCAACTTCTCCCGAATCCGTCACAATATAATCAATATCCCCGAAGTGAAGTTTTCCGGTATCGTCATAAACATAAGCACTTACGGTCGTATTCATATCTGAAATCACAGGAAAAGCCGTACCCGTACAAGATAATAAAGCCAATGACATGGACAATGCAATTATTTTCTTTAAATGTTTCATAAAAAATCCCTCCGTATACAAATATTTTCATATATTATATCACATAAATTAACAAAAATCCATCATTTTATGAAAAAAGCCCCGTCTTTTTTCAGACAAGGCTCAAAAAACAATTTGAAAAAGCGTTCCGAAGTATCATAACTCCGAAACGCTTCTCGTTTTTTCGGGAAATACATTTTTGGGCAGGCGTTATAAAATCAAGCCTGTTCTTCCTTCATTTTTGCAAAGCACTCACTGCAATAAACAGGGCGGTCTTCACGGGGTTTGAAGGGAACTTTTGCCTCTTTGCCGCATGATGCACATATTGCTGTGAACATCTCACGTTCAGGTTTGCGTGCTGCTTTTCTTGCGTCACGGCAAGCCTTGCATCTCTGGGGTTCATTCTCAAAACCCTTTTCTGCATAAAATTCCTGTTCACCTGCTGTAAAAACAAATTCGTTTCCACATTCCTTGCAGATGAGTGTCTTATCCTCGTACATTGTGTTTACCTCTCTTTGGTATATTTAAATTTTTTCGCCCACGAACGGATTTGCACCGTCACCTTTGACTCTTTCAACTCAACGCTCTACTTTTTTCCATAAGCTACACGGGCATATATCAATTAGCAATTAGCAATGTGCAATGTGCAATTACCTTTCTGTTACTGAAACTCAGTTTATTCGGTTTTTGAGTTTTTTGCGTGCTCTCTGCATGGCATTGTCACAAAATTTTCTGCTTTTGCCGAGTACCCTTGCGATTTCATCATACGACATTCCTTCAAGGTACATTGAAAGAACTTTCAATTCAGATTTCGAGAGATTTTCTTTTATGTACTGAACAAGCTGTGCAAAGTCCTGTTTGATGATAAAAGCATTTTCAGGCTCTTTTTCGGGTCTGAGAGGGATATTTTCATCAAGCTCAACGGACGGCAAAGTGTTATTCAGCTTATTTTTCTGTGAATTGGCAATCCTTACAGCTGATACCAACCTGTTTCTGATACAAACACTTGCATAAGTTCTGAAAGATGCCTCAGAATTTTCATCATAAGATTTTACCGCACTATGCAGTGCCAAAAAACCCTCCTGTATCAAATCGTCTTCATCAATGCCCTTGCCGTGTAAATCGGCTGATTTATTTTTTATCACAAACATATATCTCAATGCAAGCTGACTGAAAGCCGTCTGATTTCCTTTTCGGAAAAGCTCTATCAGTTCATTGTCAGTAAGATCAATAAATTCGTCAATCTTCGCACTCTCAAGCATTAAAAAATCTCACCACCGTTTGCTCTTATATCATACACTATTTTTTTTTATAAGTCAATGAATTTTTATAAATACTGCAAAAAAATTTCCATTTTCAACCATTAACACACCTTATTATATATAACTTTTCTGTAATTTTGACGAAAATTTTTGTTGTAAGTTTGACAAAAATAAGATATAATTGATATATCAAAGAAATATTTTTTATTCAGTGAGGGAAAATACAATGGTTGTGAAAATAAAAAGCATTGGAATTTTGGGAATGGATACCTTTGACGTTACCGTTGAAACGGATATTTCAAGAGGGATACCTTCTTTTGATATAGTCGGTCTGCCTGATGCCTCTATCAAGGAATCCCGTGACAGGGTACGGTCGGCTGTCAGAAACTGCGGATTTGAATTTCCGACAAAGAAGATAGTTATAAATTTAGCCCCTGCTGATGTAAAAAAATCAGGCTCTGTATATGATTTTCCGATACTCATTTCAATACTTGTGTCAAACGGTATAATTAACAAAGATTTGTATGACTGTGCTTTCATCGGAGAAATATCCCTTGCAGGAGATGTCAGACCTGTCAACGGAATTCTTCCGATGGCGATACAAGCCAAACAAAGCGGGATAAAAAATTTCCTCGTACCAAAGGAAAATGCTTCTGAAGGTGCTGTTATTGAGGGGATAAATATAATACCTGTCGAGAATATAACGGAAGCTGTGGATTTTCTTAATGAAAAGATAACTATTCCGCCTGCAAGACCTGCAAAACCTAATACGAATATCCCGACTTTTGAAATAGATTTTTCCGATGTCAAGGGTCAGATGTCGGCAAAAAGGGCTCTTGAAATAGCCGCCTGCGGAGGACATAATATTCTGCTCATAGGAAGTCCCGGTTCGGGAAAAAGTATGCTCGCAAAACGTCTGCCGACGATTTTGCCGAATATGACTTTTGATGAAATGATAGAGACTACCAAAATACATTCCGTAGCCGGAATACTTGAAAAAGATTCTCCTCTTATCAGTCAAAGACCTTTCAGAAGTCCTCATCATACAGTGTCGAGTGCAGGACTTTCGGGGGGCGGAACTATTCCGAAACCCGGTGAAATATCTTTGGCACACAACGGAGTTTTGTTTCTTGACGAACTGCCGGAATTTCATAAAAATGTCATGGAGGCACTCCGACAGCCTCTTGAAGACGGTCAGATAACCATATCAAGAGTAAATGCAACTCTGACTTATCCGTGTTCAATCATGCTGATAGCCGCAATGAATCCGTGTCCGTGCGGATATTTCGGGCATCCCACCAAAAAATGCACCTGTACACGAAAAAATGTATTGGCATATCTTTCAAAAATCTCCGGACCTCTGCTCGACAGGATAGACCTGCATATTGAGGTACCGCCTGTTGACTTCAAAGACCTTTCTTCGATAAAAAAATCAGAAACTTCCTCCGAGATAAAAAGACGTGTCGATACAGTCCGTGAAATACAGAATGAAAGATTCAGGAATACGGGGATAAAGTGCAATGCAAGGATAACATCTGCATTTCTGTCCGAAATGTGTCCCATGAGTGATGACGCCAAATCCGCTCTGCAAAAGGTTTTTGATATCCTCGGACTTTCGGGGCGAGCCTATGACAAGATATTGAAAGTATCAAGAACAATTGCCGATATGGACAGCAAGGAAGTCATACAGCAGGAACATATCTATGAAGCCGTACAGTACAGAAGTCTTGACAAAAAATACTGGCACAACTAAACAATCAGCAATTATTTGTAATTTTCCTCACTCTCTGCGAATATATTTTTTTAAATATATTATGCAGGGAGTTTTTCTTTTGGATAACAAAAGACCTATTCTTATCATCATTCAGATGATAATATCAGTTATTATTATAATATCCGCATTTGTAATAAAAACGATAGGCGGAGATATCCATGCCCTTGTGGGTACATGGTTCTTTGACAATTACAATAATTCCATTTTCACGGATACCGCAAAATCCCCCCTCGATTTCATTGAAGAAACCGTCATCACCGAAACAAGCCGTATTTTTGAGGAAACAAGCCAATGACTTTTAAAATAGGAAAAATATATTTTGAACTGAGTTATCCGCTTGTAGCACTTATGACACTTGTTATAATCTTTGACACCTCAATGTCGGTCATAATATGCTTTGTCAGCGTGATATCACATGAACTCGGACATATCCTTGCATTAAGGCATTACGGAGCTTATCCGAAAAGAATAAAGCTGACTTTGTTTGATATAGCAATATTGGACCGTCAAAAAATAACCCGTAAGTGCAAAGACGAATTAATTATATCACTTGCGGGTGTAACTGTCAATTTTATTCTTGCAGTAATTTCATATTTTTTTCTTAAAATAATACCAAATTATTATTTGGAAATATTTTTCGATACAAACATGACATTGGGATTATTCAATATTCTGCCGATAGACTCCCTCGACGGCGGACAGGCTTTGCTGATAATACTTGAAAATCACTTTTCACCTGCCAAAGCCGACCTTATTCTTGAAATAATATCTTTTATAATACTTCTTCCTGTTCTGATAATTGGATTTTTGGTTCTCTTTCAGTCCAAATACAATTTTACACTTCTTTTGACCGCCCTTTATCTTATAACGATAATCCTCATTAAAAACAAAAAATCCCCGTAAATTTTACCTGAAAATTACGGGGATTTTTAATTCAGTTTTCGTCAAGTTTTCTTATATGCTCATAAACACGCTTACAGCTGTTGTCATCAAAGTATTCGTAAAAATCTTCGATACGCTTTATATATGTTTCACTGTTTTTGCAGTCGTTTTCTATGACTTTTATCATCTCTTGAACAGTTGTATCAAGGTCATAGCATACAGGTCCGAAACCGTTGTCCTCATAGCTGAAATAGCCCTTTGTATATGAATGTTCGCCAGAGAAGAACTGCTCCTTGTCAAACTGTGAATACACCACAGGCTTTTTGAGAAATGCAAAATCGAAGAATACGCTTGAATAGTCCGTCACAAGAAGTGACGAAGATGTAAATTCTTTCTGATAGTCAACGTAACCGTGATTTATACTAAATACATCATTCGGAGTAAAATCCACCCACTGTTCACAATGTATCGGGTGCATACACAGTACACCTGTATAGCCGTTCTTCTTCATGCAGTCACACAAACGCTCGTCACTTATAAGGGAATTGTAGAACTTGAAATACTCTGTATCACGGAAACCGTCAAAGTATATGCTTTTGGTCGTGCGTGGGTCATAGCTTCCCTTTATGCTCTTTCTCCATGTCGGTATAATAAGCACTTTCTTTTCAGGCGGATTTTCTTTCTGCATTCTCAGGAGATTATCATGTCGTGGAAATCCCGTCAGCACAGGCACATCAGCCGGATAGCTGTAATTCGGGTCGGTAAATGATTTTTGTTCGGGCTTGCCTGCCGTGACTATCATATTCATATTCTTGTTGAACTTATTTATCCATTCGGATATGTCATCCTTTGTAATACCATGCTGTAAGAAAATATAATCAAAATTATACAAGTCACAAAGAAATTTTCTGTCTCCTCCAAAGGCATTTATGACATATTCGCTTCCGCTTGATGATATGACTTTATCCGCAAGAAGCGAATACAGCCTGTACTGAGGGGTATTATACGGAATGACTTTTCCTATCTTCTTCATCTTATCAAAGTCCGCACTGTCTTTGTCTATATAATAATAAACGTCAACATCATGCAAATCAAGAGAATTGATATATCTGAACATATGTTCACCGTTATCGTTTGCCTTGTCGGTTCTGTCCGATATGAGCCATATCTGCTTATCATTCTTTTTCAGCATACTGTAAAGACGGCGATATTTAATAAGATAGCCTCTGTTGTTTTCACGGAGCTGTCGGCGGTAGACATTTTCAAATTTCTTGTGCAGTGATTTTGAATAGGGAAATACCAAAAGATATTTTCCGGACATCTTTATAATAAAATCATCCTTGGCATAATATCCCCCCCATATCGGCGGTATATGAGCAAACTTTCCCATTGACGTATATATCAGTTTTTTATTTTCACCGTATCTGAAAAAAAACTGTATTTTCTGTTCTTCTCCATTTTTCAGCGGAATTGCGATGCGTATAGCTCTGCCTTCCTCTGCCGTACCGTACATAGTCACAAAATCAAATGCAGGTGCATGATAATATTCGGGTGTATATATATCATCATCTGCCTGTATGAAATATTCATAAGTATCTCTCGAAAGCCAGCAGTTGTCTTTGCCTTCAAGATAAAGGAAACCGTTTTTTATCTCAGTGAAGAACCATATTATATTTGTCTTTGCATTATTAAGATTCATTGTAGATATATTATTATACAGCAGGTTTCCATGGTCGTATACAAGTTCGTTTCTCATATCTTTGCCGTATTTTTTTTCAAGACAGAACATTTTCATATTCATGAACATCTCTTTCTGCCTGAAAATGACCCTGTCATCAATTTGTCTGATAAGATCCGTTATCATATCACAATAACGCTTGTGATCTTCGGTACTCAGATGGTCGGAAACTTTTTTCTTGAGTCTCCATGAAAGGTCATACATCACCGTATACTGTATAAAATATTCTATCTTTCCGTATTTTTTCTTTGAAAGCTCAAACATATATTTATGACAGTATTCGGGAGTATCAAAATAATAGCTCTCACTTTTAAGCTCATTCTGAAGGGCAGAACTTTCATCCTGACGCTTTCTGTAAAGCTGGACTGCTTCACGGCATACACCGAGCATACACTTTTCAAGTATTATAGTATTTATAAAACAGGCATCTTCACCATATTTCAGTTTTGAAGAAAATCTTGTATCACCGATAGCCTCATTCTTGATAAATGCTCCCGTAACGTCCATCTGTATGAATTCATATTCATCTCTCAAATCGACAATTTTTGTAACAGTAAATTTATAGTCCAAAGGATGATAGCCCGTTTTGGCGTCAAAAAACTTTTTTCTTGCACCGACTACATCTATGATATCATAATTTTCATCAAAGAATGTCAATATATGCTCAAAAGCTTCGGGTTCCCAACAGTCATCGGAATCAAGGAAATTGACATATTTTCCCTCCGCATAACGTATACCTTCATTTCTTGCGGAACTGACTCCGCCGTTTTCCTTTTTGACATATACGATATTATCGGGGTATTTTTCCTTGTATTCCATACATATCTTTTCACTGTCATCGGGACTGCCGTCATTCACAAGTATTATCTGTATATTGTCCTCAAAGCCTACGGTTTGTGCAATAACAGAATCAAGCGTTTCGGCAAGATACTGTTCTACATTGTAGACGGGGATTATCACCGAAAACTGAAATTTATAATCCATAATCCTATCGACCTCCGTTATTTTATTATCCGAAAATTGTTTCCAAGCCTGACAATTTGCCGAACAGTGCCGCTGTTCTGTCGGCACCGTGTTTTTTCAGCAAACAGAATATCTTATGCTTTTTCCACAGATAATGCTGTTTTTTTATGACATCATCATCTATCTGTCTGATAAGACCCGACAGTATTCTGCAGTATTCGTTATATTGTTCGTCTGTAAGATATTGTTTTATGCCTTTTTTTCTTATTCTCCAGCCAAGCTCATACATAACCGTAAATTGAATAAATTTTTCTGCTTTGCCGTACTTTTCAATAGATTCGTCAAGCAGACCCTGCAAAAAAAACTTCGGAGATGAAAAATAATAGCTCTTATCCCTGACATCATTCTGAAGAGCTGATGACATATCCGTTCTTTTCCTGTATCGGTGCAACGCTTCACGGCATACTCCAAGACGGCATTTTTCAAGGAGCAGTGATGTTATGAACTGTGCATCTTCTCCGTATCTGAGCTTTTCCGAAAAACGTCTTTCACCTATTGCCTGTGTTTTGATAAACGCTCCCGTGACATCAAGCTGTATGCAGTCAAATTCTTTTCTCAGGTCTATAACTCTCGTATTTTCAAATTTATAATCAAGATAATGATATCCCGACTTTGCACCGAAAAATTCTTTGCGACAGCCTGCAACGTCTGTTTCGTCATAATGCTCATCAAAAAAAGCTCTTACAATCTCAAAAGCATTTTTTTCCCAGCAGTCATCGGCATCAAGAAAATTCACATATTTTCCCTTTATATACGGTATTGCCGAATTTCTTGCCGAGCTTACTCCCCCGTTTTCCTTTTCTATATATGATATATTTTCAGGATATCTTTCTTTATATGCGTTACATATATCTCCGCTTTTGTCTGTCGAACCGTCATTCACAAGTATCACCTGTATATTTTCCTCAAATCCGACAGTCTGTGATATTACGGAATCAAGTGTTTCGTCAAGATATTTTTCTACGTTATAAACGGGTATGACCACCGTAAATATAAATTCTTTTTCTTTCATAGACGTTCAGTCCAACTCTCTTATACTTTTATATATTCTCTTACAACAGTTTGCGTCATTGTAAGGGAAAAATTCATCCACACGCTCAAGATATTTTTCACTGTTGCGGCAATCATTCTCTATCTCTGCAATTATAGCATTAACTGCCGAGTCAATATCTGTACATACACAGCCGAAACCGTTTTTCTCATAATCAAAATAACCCTTTTTATAAGTATGTTCCAGATAAAATTTATCCTTATCAAACTGAGTATAAACTACGGGCTTTTTCAGATACGCAAAATCAAACGCCACACTCGAATAATCCGTGACAAGCATGGAGGCTTCTATAAATTCCCTTTGATAGTCCACATAACCGCTGTTTATTTCAAATACATCATTCGGGGTAAAATCTATCCATTGTTCGCTGTGCATAGGGTGCATACACATAAGCCCCTTATAGCCCTTATCCTTCATTGCTTTCAGCAGTCTTTCGTCATTTATCAGCGAGTTATAGAATTTAAAGTAATCAGTCTCACGAAATTTATCATAGTAAATACTTTTGCTTGATTTTTCGTCATAGCTTTCTTTTATTTCCTTACGCCATGTAGGTATTATCACAATTTTTTTAATGGGCTTATTACGCTTATTTTTTCTGTAAAGCTCATCATATCTTGCCATGCCCGTCAGTGCAGCTCTGTCCTTGCCCATGTAATAATCACCGTTTATTATAGAATTATATTCGGGCAAAGCGGCTGTTATCATCAGTCTTATATTCTTATTGAACCTGTTTATCCATGACGATATATCATCCTTTGTGATACCATGCTGAAGAAAGACAAACTCAAAATTTATAATATCAACAAGATATTTTTTATCATCTCCGAAAGGGTCAAATACATAATCTGATGCGGAAGATGATATTATCTTATCAGAAAGAAGAAAATACATTTTATATTCATCATCGTCATAGGGAACGACTTTTCCGTATTTCTTCATCCTTGCGAAATCATCACAGTCTTTATTTATATTAAAGACAGGCTCTATGCCTATGTGAAGTCTTTTATTCACATATCTGAAAAAATGCTCACCGTTATCGTTTGCCACATACGCACGGTCTGATATCATCCATATTTTCTTTTTCTGACGGGCTTTTCGTTCAAAATAAGCCTTTCTCAGTTCAATTATATCCTCTTTGCCATCGCTCGTCAATGTTTTGCAGTATTCCTGTTCAAGACTGTTTCTCAGCTTATCAGTGTTCGGACGGGAAATAAATCCCTTACCGTCTCTTGTTATGATAATATCGTCCTTTGCATAATAAGCCTTGTATATCTTGGGCAGATGTGAAAATTTGCCCAAAGATGTATACACCTCACTGCTCCTGCCCTTGAAATCAAGGAAAACGCTTATCTTCGATTCATTATCCCTGTCAAGCGGAATATCGAATACTACCGCACGACCTTTATTTACAGAACCCTCCATAGTAACGAGGTCAAATCTTTTACAGTCATAGTATGACGGATGATATACTTTTTCTCCGACCATGATATGATAATTGAAATCGTCCCTGTTCATCCAGCAATTATCCTTGCCCTCAAGGTGCAGAATATTCCCCCTTATCTCAAAATAATCCCATATAATAAGAGTCTGAGCCTTTTCGGGGTCTATCGCCATAAAGTTCTTATACTTTATTTTCCCGTCAGACCATGCAAGTTCTTTTCGCACATCATGACCGTATTTAAGCGAAAGGGCATACATTTTCATATTCATATATATACTTCTCTGACGGTATATAACATCATCATCTATGTACTTCATAAGCTCACGGATGATTTTTATATATCTTTCATATTTTTCACCGTCAAGAAGTTTATATACAGGCTTTTTCATTCTCCATGTGATATCATACATCATTGTATACTGTATGAATTTTTTTATCACACCGTATTTTTCTTTTGACAGCTCAAAAAGATATTTATGCAGATAAACAGGCGAATCGAAATAATATCCCTCCGAGCCGCCCTCTTTCTGTAAAACTGAAGTACCGTCGGTTCTTATCCTGCAGAAATGAACAGCTTCTTTCACTATTCCGAGAGTACATTTTTTCAGAAGGACTGTATTTACAAATCTTGAATCTTCACCGTATCTGATATCTTCACAGAATTTCAGGTCTTTTACAGCCTTCGTACTGAACAGAACACTTGTAACGTCATTTTGTACAAGGTAGAAGCTTTTATCAAGGTCAGCCAACATTGTCTTGCCGAATTTATAATCAAGTCCGTGAAAACCGCTGCCCCCATCAAAAAGATTTTTTCTTGCCGCTGCAGCATCTGTTTTCCCTGCATTTTCTTCCATAAAATCATAAAGTATCTTAAAAGCATCACTTTGCCATTTATCATCGGAATCCAGAAAATTGACATACTTTCCCCTGACGCTTCTCAGTCCGAGATTTCTTGCAGCACCCGCACCTCTGTTTTTCTGAGAAAGATAAATGATATTATCGGGATATTTCCGTTCATAGCTTTTACATATACTTTCACTTGTATCTGTACTTCCGTCATTTACCAATATAAGCTGTATATTATCCTCAAATCCTATTGTTTGTCCAATAACAGAGTCAACGGACTCCGCAAGAAATTTTTCTGTATTATATACCGGCATGACTACCGATATCAAAAAGTCATCTTTATTCATATTATCCCTCAGTCATCACGTTTCAAATTTCGATTTATCCGGCAATATTTTCTCAAAACATTCTTTGACCCTACGCTTTTTTTCTTCAAAATCAAGCGTTCTCGGTGTATCGTTTATACATATCATCTTATACTTCTGATTTTCAAGGGAATTGCATAATCTGTCAAAATTCGTTTCCGTAATATGGAAACACTCTCCGAATTTATCGGAACGTACTTCATAATTTCCCTTGCAGAACTGCCAGTACTTGAACAGCCACTGATTCACATTATATTCTTTCCTGAATTTGTCACAGCAGGTCTTATCAAGAATATCATAATATTTTTCCCATACATCATCAAGTGTCGATTTGCAAAAGCTTGACGGCAAATGGTCATACTGAAATCCCGGAAACCATTCCCAAGGTATCAAAAGAGAAGTTTTTACGACTTTCCTGAAACCGTTCTTCATACTGAACCATTTTGAAAAGTCCCTTTTCATGATAGCTTTTTTCATGTCTTTAAACTCGGTGTTTATTATCTCCATATTTGAACCGTTGAAATGTCCTGCACTGTCATGACCGAAGTATATGCAGTTAAGACCGAATGTATCGCACGGCTTATCATTTTTGAAAAAATCCGTTTCCTCAACAGGCTTGGTTATGAACATATCGTCATTGAAATATACAAAATGCTCCGAAAGCCCTTTTATTTTATTCATATTAAGTTCTATCGTATGGGAATTGAATGTAGGCAGATATTTTTCGGGTATATAATCTCTGTGATTTACTATTTCAAGTTTGGGATTTGAAGCATCGAGCCATTTCGGAAGATGTCCCCATGTTATAAAATATATCTTATGCACCCACGGAGCGAATTTTTCAACTCCCCTGAACCAGTACTGAAGATTGTCCCAGTCCCTGAAACGAACAGCCGTTGCACTGTCCGCCATTGATGACGGTGAATATTCCGATTTTTCCGCAAGCCATTTTTCGTCATTTCCATCGACCCATGCTATCACAAAGTCTATATCCATTCAATCCAACTCCTTTATCGCACGATAATTTCTCTCACAATTATTTGTGTCAAACAAGTCAAAAAATTTATCATGCCTTTTCAGATAAATTTCTTCATTCACGAAATTTTCACGGACAGCCTTTTCTATTTCATCCAAAGCCGTTTCAAGAGTATAGCAAACTTTCCCGAAACCGTCATTTTCATAGCTGAAATATCCCTCACCGTACTGACCCTTCCGAAAATCCTCATAATCAAACTGATAGTACATAAGTCTTTTTTTCATATATGCAAAGTCCATTGCTATACTTGAAAAATCCGTTATAAGATAAGCCGATTCTTTCAGTAATTCCTGAACGTCATATTCGGGAAATTTTGCTGTGATTATCCTGTCGGAATTTATACCGAACTTATCAAGAAACATCTGCATATCCCTGTGAGGATAGAATACCAATTTCATATCATTCTTTTCAAGGATATCCGCCAATCTCCCGCTATTCAAAAATTCGTTCCATGCCCTGAAATATTCGGTATTCTCAAATTCTGAAACATCCTCTATTTCATAAGAAGCTGATGTTGGAGTTGCTATCCAGCTACGCCATGTCGGCATTAAAAGTATCTGTTTCGGCTTTACTTCAAAATCATGCAGTCCGTCAAAACGGCATAAGCCCAATTCTCTTACATATCCATCGGGATAATGATAAGTTTCGGAAACAAATTTCCATTCCCTGAAAGTACTGCATACAAACATTTTCATCTTTGTATTTTCATAATACAGCCAAGGCATATCATCTTTTATAACACCGTGCTGTAAAAATACTCTTGTATTTTTCAATATCCCGTTGACCTCAAGAAAATAGCATACTGCCGCATTGGGCTTGCCGCCTTTTTGTGAACTGATATTCTTCTTTGCCGTCAGATACAGTATCCAATGCAGATAACTGCCGTAATTCACAGTCTTTCCCAAGTCTTTAACACGCAAAAAATCCCGTGATTTTTTGTTTATCGCATAGACAATATCCTGTTCGGGATATTTCTCACGGATATATTTATAAAGCCAATAGCCGTTGTCCCTTGCCTCATTCTTATTATCACAGACAAGCCATAGATTTTTCCTGAACAGCCTGTATACAAGTGCAACAGGCAATGAAAATAAAAAGAGAAATATATGTCCTATATCCCCTATTCTTACTCTCTGTAATTTCTGAAAAAAAGTTTCTTCCATTTCAGTTCACCATTACAGAACATCAGGCAAACGCTTTCTCAAACGGTTATAATTTATAATACCCAATATAATAACAAGTACAAATTCACAGATAAAAATTATATTCTCATAATCGGGACGGTAATATCCTTCATAGAACCACTGATTGTATATAAGAGCCTTTCTGTAACCGTTGCAGAAATATGTCATGGGATTGAACATAAGAATTTTTTTGATAATGTCATTTTTGATATGGTATGAATCGAAACATACTCCCGATACCCAGAACAAGCCTGACATGATAGTTGCGATAAAGCTGTCGAAATCCTTGCTGAACGCACTCATGGGAGCAATCGACCATGTAAGTGCCCAATAGAATATGAACATGACAACTGCATATCCGATTATCTGCAAATGATAGACATTCGGAGTAAATACCCAGTCCGTTGAATTTTGAATATTTCCTGCTATGAGCATATATATATACGCTGAAGCAAACAGGAATATATGGATATAGAACTTTGATAATGTGGTGTAAGTAGTTATAGCAGACACGGGGAAAGATATTTTATTGACGAACTGCCTGTTGTCACGTATACACTTTGAACCCCTTGATACACAGTCACTCATAAAGCACCACGGCAAAAATCCTGCCATGATAAATACAAAATACGGTATTTTATCGTATACAGGTCCTCTCGGCTCACCGTTCATGCCTATTGTGAATGCAAACCAATATACAAAAAGCTGAAACAAAGGCTTCATAATAGCCCAGAACGGTCCTATGATAGCACCTTTATATGTCTTTATCAGGTCATTTTTGGCAAGTATCAGTATCTGTTTTCCGAATCCCCTGTGTTCTCTCGGTATCTGCATGATACCGTCCCATATTTTAGAAAAAATATTCTTTTTTTCATCACCTGTTATCATTACCTGCTGTTCCATTCAAGGCTCTCCTTTTCTTTATTATTTTCAATTTAAAAAACGGTATTTCTATTATTCCGACAAGCGTTCCTATCCCGTATGATATATGCAGGATAAAAAATACTATCGGGAGAAATATCTGAAAGATATGTTTTTTCGGTGAAGTAAGCACCGAAACCAATGTCATAAAAATATCCGCCAGAGCATAGAGTGATATAAGCACAATAAACGGCAGGAACATCTGCGACATATTGAAAATACTTCCTGCAATTGCCACTGCTCCGGTACATATCAGTCCGATAACAAACATAAATGGTACAAAATGGAATGACGATAAGCACTGATAGCATACGCATAAAGTCAGACCTATCCATCTTCCGTTGCCGAATTTTTGTTTTATCATGTCGAAAAGAGTGTTTCTTATATGCTGATATGATATTATTTCGTCACTCTGACAAATCTTATATCCTGCTTTTCTTATACGATAATGAAGTTCATTATCTTCCGTTCTTCCCAAATCTTCATTGAATAAACCGACTTTATCAAAGACTTCTCTTTTATATGCTCCGTGGAATATCGACGAAACATATTTCTTCCCCTCGCTTTTACGCCTGTAACCTGCTATTGAACTGCCGAACATTGAACTTTCAGCCAAAAACAGCATTTCTTTGAATGGCGTAGGGTCATCTGTTTTATTCGGTCTTGCACCTCCGCAGACATCTTCACCGCTTTCAATGACTTCAACATTCTTCTCAATGAAATTTTCGGGTATTTCCGCATGAGCGTCAACTCGTATGATAATATCCCCGACAGCGTTCCTTATAGCCGTATTCCAGCCCGATGCCTGATTTTGACCGCTGTTCGTGAGTATCTTTATATTTATATAATCATTCCTGTTTTCATCCGAAAACCTCTCAAAGATACTTTTTGTACTATCAGAAGAATTGCTGTCAACAAGAACTATCTCCGTCTTATCCTTGGGATAAGTCTGACTTTTTACCTGTCGGAGAAGATTTCCTATAACTTTTTCCTCATTCCTCGCAATAATGCAAAGTGATACAGTCATCCAAACACTTCCTTTTCTCACCAAAAATTCGCAAATACACTTGCCCCCGCAACCGTTATAACTCCGGCAAGTACAAGCGAAAGACTGCTTACAGCTCCTTCAATTTCGCCTATTTCCATAGCCTTTGCCGTACCCATAGCGTGTGAAGATGTGCCTATCGCAACGCCTTTTGCAACGGGTTCTGTTATCTTGAATACCCTGCATATAACTTCAGCAAGCATATTTCCGATTATTCCCGTTATTATGATAACGGATGCCGTTACCGCAACATATCCGCCCAATTCTTCGGATACTCCCATGCCTATTGCCGTTGTGATGGACTTTGGAAGAAAAGTCGCATAGGTTGCATGGTCAAAGCTGAAAATAAATGCAAAGAGCAGTATATTCAGCAGACTTGTCAGAACTCCCGATGATATGCCTACTATAAGTGCCTTGTAATTTTTCTTCAATATATCGAGCTTCTCATACAAAGGAACTGCAAGACATACTGTCGAGGGAGTTATCATACAGCTTATAAAACTTGCCCCGTTCTGGTATGTATCATAGTCGATATTCAAAGACACCAATATCAATATGATAATAACAACTGCTATCAATATGGGATTGAAAAGGGCAAGCTTTAGCTTTTTCTTGAATAAAAGTCCGATACCGTATGCTAAAAAACTCAGGAATATCCCGAAAAATACCGAATTCTGAAATAGCTCCATTTATTTTTTCCTTTCTTTTTTTGATATTCTTATAAAAGCCTGAGTTATCAGACCCGAAATTATCATTACAACTACCGTTGAAACTACCGTTACAACAGCGTACTGCCACAGATTATTTTGGATAATGCCCCATGATTTGAGCAGTCCTACCGCAGGCGGAACAAACATTATCGGCATTACTTCTATTAAAAATTTACTTACTTCTTTAACATCACTTACTTTTAATACTTTCGTACATAAGAGAGTGAATAAAATGATTATCCCGTAAATACTCGCAGGTATCGGGAGAGGTATCAATTTATTCAGCACTTCTCCTGTAAATGATATTGATATGATAATACAAAACTGTTTCAAATACTTCAATTTTCAACTCTCATTTCTAAAAAAATATCATCTTACCGTAAATTCAAGATAGACTTTCTTTTCAACATTATTCATATCCCTGACTTTGACACATACATCATACAATGCCTTTTCATGCGGTTTATATACGGCTATATTATTTTTGCTGACATTTACTTTACGCCATTTTGAATCATACTTTTTCTTGACGAATACGGAAAATGTATATTGACCGTGACCGCCCTCTGCACTTGGAAGTATAATAACCTTACTGCCGTATTTTACAAAACGTGAATTTATAGATGATGTGTTTCTGAGTGTATATTGACCATCTGTGATACTGCCGTATCTTTCATTTATAAGCTGTTCAAACATAGTCCTTACATCTTCAAGGAGAATCTCCTCATATTCCCTGTTGCTGTTATATGCTATCACACGGACACATTTCAAAAGATATTCATAAAATTCCGTTACATAGTGCAGAAGATTTATACCCCACTTATGATTATAATTTGCCATTATCTCAACACATGGCAATTTTATCACATGAGCATTCGGCAAAGCATTTTTCAGTATTTCATAACATAAAGCAAGACAGTGTTTTTTGGCATCCATTTTATCAAGACCATATCTAAATAACTTTATCTCTCCGTCATCAGACACATATCTTTCTGTCGTTGTTATTTCTATTATGATAACTTTATCTTCATCAAAATTTTCTTTTATCATTTCAGCGTACTGATACATAAAACCTACCATTGACAATTCATCTTCATAAGAACTGAAAGTTTCGAGCAATTCGACACCCAATGATTCCATAATATCAATATTTTCTTCAAGAGCCTTTGTCAATGTAATATAAGTAAAGTCATATTCATCAATACAATCTTTTTTGCGAACTTTGATTATTTTTCTGGAAATAAGATTTCCAAGGTCAATAATCAAAAAATCCGATTCAATCTCTTTTATATACTCAAAAACTTTTTTGCTTATATCGAGTGCTGCACATCTTTTTTGAAAATTATGCCTGGAATTAGGAAAATCATTTTCCGTCAAGCTCAAATCTTTATATAATTTGGGTGAACATACAGAAAAAATGCTTGAATTAGTGACACATCTCTGTATATCAAATCCTCCATCGTCTTCAAACATTCCAAACGTATCCCTTGAAACACAACTACCCAATATATTTATCGTCTTTTTTTCCGCCACTTCAATAACTCCTCCGTTTATTTTTTTAAATATACCTGTAATATTATAATATATATTTTACAAAAATACAATTACATGAAAAAATTTTGTCTTGAAATTTATATATTTATGTGATAGAATAAATTGGATATTTTTTTGTAGGAGGAAAAATCATGTCAGGACACTCAAAATGGAGTACAATAAAGCGTAAAAAGGAAAAAACAGACGGTGCAAGAGCAAAGATATTCACCAAAATAGGAAGGGAATTAGCCGTTGCAGTCCGTGAGGGCGGTGGTGCTGATCCTGCTTCAAACTCAAAGCTCCGTGAATGTATCGCAAAGGCAAAAGCTAACAATGTTCCAAACGACAACATTGAACGTATCATCAAAAAAGCTGCAGGAAGCAGTGATTCAAGCACCTACGAGTCTATCACATACGAGGGATACGGTCCGTGCGGTATCGCTGTTATAGTTGAAACTCTTACCGATAACAGAAACCGTACTGCAGGTGATATCCGTCACTACTTCGATAAATTCGGCGGAAATCTCGGTACACAGGGCTGTGTATCTTTCATGTTCACTCAGAAAGGTCTTATCGTTATCGAAAAAGAAGACAATGACGAGGATAAACTCATGGAAGATGCTCTTGAAGCAGGTGCAGCGGATTTTTCCGCAGAAGAAACCGATGTATACGAAATATACACCGAACCCGAAGATTTCGGTACAGTTATGGAAGCTCTCGAAGCAAAAGGCTATGAATTCGTATCAGCCGACGTTTCAATGATACCCTCAACCTATACGAAAATAGATGACGAGGAATCTGCCGAAAAAATGCAGAAGCTTTTGGATATGCTTGATGATAATGATGATGTACAGAATGTCTATCATAACTGGGATATGCCCGAAGAACCCGACGAAGATTGATTTAACCGTCTGAAATAAGCATAAACATATAAGTTTTTGTATAGTAACCGTGATAAACGAATGAAAATCGCTATCTGAATATTGAATTATGTAATTGAACAATGATATACAATTATAATAAGTCTGCTTTTATGAAGTTTGATTCATAAAGGCAGATTTTTTATTCAAGTTTTTCGACAATATTGATAACTTTACAGCCTTGATTTTGAGCATACTTCATAGCAGTATAAGCACCGCCCTTTTTCGTTTCAACATAGCATATAACAAGCTGTGACTGTTTGACCATATTCTGATTACGAATTTTGATAGCCGCCTTGAAATGCGATTTCAGAGCATCATCATCGACCTGAATATTATTGTAATAGTCAAGCATATATTCCATATTATCGCTTATTTCGGCTCTCATATATGGCAAAACCAAATTCAAATCAACATTGTCAATAATCAGATTTTTCTTTACCTGCCTGACCGCCGAGGCGGCTATGATGTCAAAATCCCCGTCATGACCAACAAGGAACTGCACATATTCATGTTCACTGACGATTTTTGAAATTATATTTTCCAATTCGTTCTGTACCTTGTTCAAATCATAAATAACTCTGTGTCCGAAAAAGCTGACTGTATACATTTCCATATTGTACCTCACATAGTATAAATTTGATTGTATATATTATATTATGACACCAATATGATTTCAATTAGATTTTATATGGTTTCAGATAGATTGTATATTTATATAATTTATAGTGGTATCATATTGATGAAAGGTAGGTATCATAAATATGGCTGTTATAAAATCCCAATTTACACTCCGTCTTAGTCTTACAGACCATGCCAAAATCAAAAGAATCGCTGAAAGTGAAAATCGTTCCATGACAAATATGATTGAAACTCTTGTAAAAAATAAAATTCAACAATATGAAAAAGAAAACGGTGAAATTCCAATTAAAGAGGAAGATATATATGTTGAATAATGTATTGACAATGAACCAAATATAAGGCTATCAGAAATCTTGAAATAAGAGATGTATTATCTTAAAAAAATATTTCCGGACAAGAAGAACGCATATCATGACACTTTTAACTATGAGTTATACAGAGGATTTTTACCGAAAGTGAAGTTTACAGTATAATTTTATATTAAAAAATCCCCACAGAAACTTTTTGGATTTCTGTGGGGAATAATTTTTATTTCGTGACAGTTACATTAAAGTATTTCTTAGCGATAGTGCCGTCTTTTTCCTTGACTTTTATGCAAATGTCATAATCAGTTGCCTTTGCAGGCTTAACGGAAACAACTGAATTTTCATCAAAATCTTGTTTCGTAGTCCACTTCGTTTGTGCTTTCTGTTTGTAATATACAGCATAAGTATAATTGCCTGCACCGCCTGTTGATTTGGCTGTTGCGGTAATCTGTTCACCTAATTTTATCCTAATGCGGCAAGAAGACTCCGACCTCTATAGGTCGGGGATGAATTGCCGCCAGCCCGTAAGGGCTGAAAACTGCTTGACATCTCAAAATGT
>CACZZB010000005.1 GCA_902785555.1 uncultured Ruminococcus sp. | reverse complement strand
TGAAGTTACGGTATCGGGTATCGTATAGGAAGTTCTTGCTGACGGGAGAGCAAGGAGTTTTGTAATATTTTTACTGAAAACAACACCGTCCACGGAAGTTATATATGGATTTTCGGGGGAAACATTTATATTTTCAAGACCGAACAGGTCAAAAGTATCAGAGCCTGAAAGAGTCTTGATGGTTTCGGGAAGATTGAGGGTTTTGACCGAATAACGATATTCTTCATCAAGGTCACTGCCGAAAGAATATATTCTTTCAACAGGTATCTTTCCGTTGACGAATGATGGAACGGTTATTTCGGTATCATTGCCCGAATATGAAACGAGTTCGGCATAAAATCCTGTTTTTACGTTCAGGCGGATAAGATATGTGAAGTTACCTTCCGTAAGATATATACCGCCTTTTTTGATACGGTACTTTGATGTTATTTCCTTGATGTGCTGTGCATAGACTTTGCTTTGTGTTATTATCTTTGAGAGCAGGCTTTGTTTGGCATCAAATTTATGAAGCTGAACAACAGCAGTTGTCGGAGCAGTATCTGTATCTGTTTCGGCAGCCAAAACACCTGTGTTTACAGAGAGAGCCAATGCACAGGCAAGCATACTTGCAATCCATTTTTTTGAAGATTTCAATTCAAAGACCTCCTATGTCTAAAAAATATATAAAAAATGATGATTATGAATAATTTTTATATATTGTAACACCGAAAGATTCTTTCGTCAATACTTTAAAAGAAAAATAATGAAAATCTGTATTGACAAAAAGGAGAATATATAGTATAATGTCACAGATGTAAAGGAAAAATACTTTACAGTCGGCTGAAAGGCGGTTTTGCAGATATGTCAAAAAATCTTGAGATTTCAAAGCTGTTGGATTTTTATGGTATTCTCCTGACCGACAAACAGCGTGAAATTGCGGAATATTATTATAATGATGACCTGTCGCTCGGAGAGATAGCCGAAAATCTCGATATATCCCGTCAGGGAGTGCGTGACAGTATAAAACGCAGTGAAACGATACTTTTTGAGGCTGAGGAAAAATTGTTCCTTATAAGAAAATCGGAAATGCTGAGAAACAGTCTTGATGATATAAAGGAAAATATCAGTATCATCAATAAAGAAAATGAAAAGTATAATAATTCCGCAATAAGTGACAGTATTGAAAAAATACTTAATGAGCTTGAAAAACTCAATGAAATATAAAAATTATGAATTATATATTGAGCAAGGGGTGTTATAATGGCATTTGAGGGCTTGTCGGAAAAACTGAGTGCGGCTTTCAAGAAACTGAGGAATAAAGGTAAACTGACGGAAAGCGATGTAAAAGATGCAATGCGAGAGGTAAGGCTTGCACTTCTGGAAGCGGATGTCAATTATAAGGTCGCAAAGGACTTTACGAATAAAGTGACGGAACGAGCAGTGGGTGCGGATGTTATGGAAAGCCTGACACCTGCACAGATGGTCGTGAAGATAGTAAATGAAGAACTTACGGCATTGATGGGTTCTGAGGAAACAAGAATAAATTTTGCGAATAAGCCGCCGACAGTAATAATGATGTGCGGTTTGCAGGGCTCGGGTAAGACAACCCACAGTGCAAAGTTAGGCAAAATGCTGAAAAGACAGGGACACAGACCTCTGCTTGCAGCCTGTGACGTGTACAGACCTGCAGCTATCGAACAGCTTAAAGTTGTCGGAGGACAGGCAGGCGTATCGGTTTTTGAAATGGGACAGGAAAATCCTGTTACTATCGCTGAAAAGGCTGTAAAACATGCCAAGGATTACGGTAATGACATAGTTATATTGGATACCGCAGGTCGTCTGCATATAGACGAAAAGCTGATGAATGAGCTGAAAGAAATAAAGTCTACGGTAGAGCCGAATGAGATATTGCTTGTAGTCGATTCGATGACGGGTCAGGATGCAGTCAATGTAGCCAAGTCGTTTGATGAACTGCTTGATATAAGCGGTCTTATCCTTACAAAGCTTGACGGTGATACAAGAGGCGGTGCGGCACTTTCGGCAAAGGCTGTAACGGGTAAGCCTATAAAATTTGCGGGTATCGGTGAAAAGCTTGATGACCTTGAAGTATTCCACCCCGACAGAATGGCATCAAGGATACTCGGAATGGGCGATATACTGACACTTATCGAAGATGCGGAAAACCGTCTTGACCAGAAAAAAAGCGAGGAAATGGCTCGCAAGTTCCAGCAGAACAAATTTGACATGAACGACTTGTATGACCAGCTTCAGCAGATAAAGAAAATGGGTCCTATCAAGGGTATACTTTCAAAATTGCCGGGGATAAGCGATCAGATAAAAGACATGGACTTTGACGACAGACAGATGGACAGGATAGGTGCAATGATATCGTCAATGACCAAAAAAGAGCGTGAAAATCCCGATATCATCAATCCGTCAAGAAAACGCCGTATAGCAGCCGGCAGCGGAATGAAAGTAGAAGACGTAAACCGTCTTATGAAACAGTTTGCGGAAATGCAGAAGTTCATGAAAACCATGAACGCAAGAGGCAAGAACGGCAAAAGAAAACGTATGCCGATGCTTCCGGGTCTCGGAGGTTCGAGTATGGCAGGCTCAATGCCCCTCAATCCCGCAAGACTTGAAAGTAAAAACAAAAATAAGAAGAAAAAGAAAAGATAACAGAGTTTTCAACGGTCTTAAAAGCCGATGAAATATATTAAAAAATTTTTTGGAGGTAAATCAAATGGCAGTAAAAATCAGACTTCGTCGTATGGGTGCAAAAAAGACACCTTTCTATCGTGTAGTTGTGGCTGATTCAAGATATCCCCGTGACGGCAGATTTATAGAGGAAATCGGCACATACAATCCGCTTACAGACCCGTCAGAATTTAAAATTGACGCTGAAAAGGCAAAGAAATGGATTGCTAACGGTGCACAGCCTACTGACACTGTAAAAGAGCTTTTCAAAAAGAATAACATTATCTGATTGGATATCGGAGGGCGAAGACAATGAAAGAATTATTGGTATCTATCGTAAAGGGTCTTGTTGACAATAAAGATGCTATTGAAGTAACAGTTGACGAGAAAAATGAAGAAGGCATAATAGTATATCATCTTCATGTTGACGAAAACGACATGGGCAGGGTTATCGGCAAACAGGGCAGGATTGCAAAGGCTATCCGTACAATAATGCGTGCAGCTGCCGCAAAGAACAATGAAAAAGTTCAGGTTGACATTGAGTAATCGGATTTTTTATTAAAACTTAACAAAATAAGAGAGGGAGGGGTCTGAAAGTTTGGACTTCTCCTTTTTATGTATATAGTGTATAATAGAATAAGGGGGATAAAATGAAAAAACAGTTTTTGGAAATAGGAAAAATAGTGGGAACACACGGCTTGAAAGGTGAAGTCAGGATAGAACCGTGGTGTGACAGTGCGAATTTTTTATGCAGATTCAAAAGATTATATAAAGCTGACGGCACTGAAATGAAAGTTATTTCTGCAAAGGTGCATAAAAATATCGCAATAATCCTGTTTGACGGGATAACAAGCGTTGAACAGGCTGATATGATGAGAAGCAAAATTGTTTACATGAACAGAGATGACGCAAAACTGCCGAAAGGAACTAATTTTGTACAGGATTTGATAGGGCTTAAAGTTATTGATTTTGATAACGGCAAAGAATACGGAGTAATAACGGATGTTATAAAGACGGGTGCAAATGACGTTTATCAGGTCGAAAAAGACGGTAAAGAATATTTTGTTCCCGTGATACCGGATGTTGTAAAGGAAAAAAATATAGATGAAGGTTTTGTAAAGATATTTGCCATGAAAGGTATATTTGAAGATGAGGATTGATATAATAACACTGTTTCCCGAAATGTGCGAGACATTTCTGAACGAGAGCATAATAGGCAGAGCAAGAAAAAAAGGTACAGTGGAATTTGAATGTCATCAGCTTAGGGATTACGCATTTGACAAGCACAGGAGAGTAGATGATTCTACCTATGGCGGAGGAATGGGAATGCTGATGAAAGCCGAGCCGATAGCATTGTGCTTTGAGGATATATGCAGACAGCTCCAGAAAAGACCGCATTTCATCTATATGTCCCCTAAAGGAAAGGTTCTGACCCAGAACAGGGTAAAAGAACTTGCGGAGCTTGAAAATATAGTGATATTATGCGGTCATTATGAGGGTGTTGACCAGAGAGTTATTGATGAATACATTGACGAGGAAATATCCATAGGCGATTATGTACTGACAGGCGGGGAGCTTCCTGCATTGGTTTTGGCAGATTCAATAAGCCGTATGATACCCGAGGTGCTTACAAATGACCTTTGCTTTGAAGAAGAAAGTCATTATAACGGACTTCTTGAATACCCACAGTATACAAAGCCCTATGAATGGCGTGGAAAAACAGTGCCTGATGTTCTTATAAGCGGACACCATGCAAATATAAATAAATGGCGTAGGGAACGTTCGCTTGAAGAAACGGCAAAAAATCGTCCCGATATGCTTGAAAAAGCAGAGCTGACAGACAAAGAAAAAAAGTATATTTCGGAATATTTAAAAAGCATCCGAAATTGACATGAAAATTACAATAGTATTATTTTGTGAGGGCTATGCCTTACAAAAAGTGAATAAATTTTTTGGATAAAAATGGCTTAAAATGGAAAAATATTCATAAAATGCAAATCGTATTACAAAAAATCATAAAAGTCTATATGTAAAATAAATAAAATTTTATCAACCTGTATTTAAATAAATGTTGAACATGATGAAAATCGAAAAAATCGGTGAATTATGATGCAAAATAGTATAAGAAAAAGAATAAATATACAAAAATATCGAAAAAACTTGCATAAGATAACTTTTTGGCTGTAAAATATAGGAGTGAGTCCCGAAAAGTTTTCAACATTTTCGTCGAAATCTACAAATTAAAATGCGTAACTTTACTTTGTTATCGTATAGAAAAACAAACTTTAATAAAACGCCTGCAAAACGATTGAAAATTGACTAATTTGTGTTATAATTATAACAAACATTCAAATAGTTCGGCAGAGAGCGATTGTTTCTGCGAATAGGGATAATGTTTAGGGGTTTTTAATTAATTTTTTAAGGAGGATTATCTTATGTACATGAAAGAAGTTATGGTTCAGAACCAGGTTGGTCTCCATGCTCGTCCCGCAACATTTTTTATCCAGAAGGCAAATGAATTCAAGTCTTCGATATGGGTAGAAAAAGAGGAAAGACGTGTCAATGCAAAGAGTCTTCTCGGTGTACTTTCACTCGGTATCGTTGGCGGCACAAGCATCAAAGTAATGGCTGACGGTGCAGATGAAGAATCAGCTGTTGACAGCCTTGTAAAACTTGTACAGTCAGGTTTTTCTGAATAATATTCAAGCCTGACGTTTCAACAAACTACTTAAACCGGATGGAAAGCATCGCCCTAAAAAAGCGGTGCTTTTTTAATTGGGAGTGAGGAGTGAATAATTTTTTGTTTTCACGGCTCACTCCTTAATTGTCACTTGATGTGGGAGGATTTTTTGAGATGACAATAGAGGAACTGCGTGAAAAATCAATGAAACTGCCATTGACACCCGGGGTTTATATAATGAAAAATAAATCGGGTGATATAATCTATATAGGCAAGGCAAAGGCTCTCAAAAACCGTGTGAGTCAGTATTTCGGGTCCGACAGGAATCACCCTGAAAAGGTCAGGCAGATGGTCGGAAATGTTTTTGAATTTGAATATATACTTTGTGAAAGTGAATTTGAAGCATTGGTATTGGAGTGCAGTCTTATCAAACTGCATAAGCCCAAGTATAATATATTGCTCAAAGACGATAAGGGATACAGCTATATAAGGATATCAAATGACGAGTGGCATGTGATAAGCTTTGAAATGCAGAAAAAAGATGACGGTGCGGAATATCTCGGACCTTATATGAGTGCGTGGTATGCCAAAAATGCAGTTGACGAGGCTAAAAAAATATTCATGCTGCCTTCATGCAATAAAAAATTTCCCGTAGATTCCGGCAAGTACAGACCATGTCTGAATTATCATATAAAACAGTGCAGTGCACCTTGCAGCGGTAAGGTGAGCCTGAAAGAATATAATGAAAGTGTAAATGCAGCTGTGGAGTTTCTGAAAAAAGGCGGCAGTGATACTGTAAGGATAATGACGGATAAGATGAATAAGGCAGCGGAAAATCTTGATTTTGAGCTGGCTGCAAGGCTGAGGGACAGGATAAAAGCAATTGAAAAAATAACAGAAAAGCAAAAGGTCATTGCAACGGGAGTTGGTGAACAGGACGTTATAGCATTGATGACAGAGGGCAATGACGGATGTTTTTCCGTGATAAGATTTTCAGACGGAAGATTATATGACAAAGAGGATTTTCTTATAAAGGAGTTCGGGGAAAATACCGACAAGCCGTCGGCAAGAAGTGAATTTCTTATGAGATACTATGAGATGAGGGAAAATATACCTCCTGTCATAGTTCTTGACGGAGATATCGAAGATGAAGAGATCCTGATGAAAAGGCTTTCCCAATTGAGGGGAAAGACAGTAAGATTTTCATACCCTAAAAAAGGCGAAAAACATGATATATTGGAAATGTGCCGTAAAAATGCAGCAGAAAAGCTGGCACAAAGCAGGGGACATCTCGGTCATGAGCTTTCAGCCCTTGATGAACTTGCAAAGCTGTTGGGATTGAAGAAAGTACCCGTTTTTATAGAATCCTATGATATATCGAATCTTATGGGAACTGAAAATGTTGCTGGAATGGTCGTTTTCAAAAACGGCAGACCGTTCAAAGAGTCGTACAGGAAATTTAAAATAAAAGGCTTTGTGGGACAGGACGATTATGCGTCAATGAATGAAGTTCTGACAAGACGTTTCGAGGAATATATGAAAGACAAGGACAGCGGAAAGGGGTTCGGACAGTTGCCCGACCTGATACTGCTCGACGGCGGAAAGGGACAGGTATCGGCTGTAAGACCCGTTCTCGAAAAATTCGGCTTGGATATACCGCTGTTCGGAATGGTAAAAGACGGAAGCCACCGTACAAGAGCGATAACCGACGAGGGCGGAGAAATTTCCATAACGTCAAAAAGACAGGCATTTACACTTGTATCAAGTATACAGGATGAAGTGCACAGATTTGCAATAGGCTATCACAGGCAGTCGAGAAGCAAAAAGGCTTTTTCAAGTTCGCTTACGGAAATCAACGGGATAGGAGCCGAAAGAGCAAAAGCTCTGCTTTCTTATTTTAAGACGATAAAAAGGATAAAAGAGGCGGAAATAGAGGAACTTATGCAGGTCAGGGGCATGAACAGACCGTCTGCCGAGGCGGTTTATAATTATTATCACAATAAAGATTGAAAAAGCTATTGACAATCGGTGAAAATTATTTGATAATGTATATATGTAAATTTATATAAAATACATTGTAGTATTTTGTAGAATAACGCTGAAAAAAAGGATTGATTGAATGAGAGTGATAACGGGTATTGCGAGAGGAAGAAAATTGCAGACACCGTCGGGAAATGACATAAGACCCACGACGGATATAGTAAAAGAAGCAATTTTCAGTATAATACAATTCGGGATAGAGGGCAGAGTATTTCTTGACGCTTATGCAGGCTCGGGACAAATGGGTATCGAAGCATTGAGCCGTGGAGCTGAAAGGGCTGTGTTTCTTGACAACAGCAGGCAGTCCTGTGAAACTGTCAGGAAAAATCTTGAAACAACGGGACTTTCCGAAAAGGCTGTCGTAAGGAATACAGATACATTGTCGTATATATCGGGAGTGACAGAAAAGTTTGATATAGTATTCATAGACCCTCCGTACAGAACGGGACTTCTTCAAAAAACACTTGAAAAAGTACCGAGGATAATGAATACGGGCGGACTTATAATATGCGAACATCCTGCTGATGAGGAAGTTCCGCAGGATACGGGAGATTTTGTTCTGAAAAAAAATTATAAGTATGGAAAGATAATAATAACAGTATATTCACATAAGGAAGTGTCGGGAGTATGAGAGTTGCAATATGTCCGGGAAGCTTTGACCCTGTAACATTGGGTCATCTTGATATAATCAGAAGGGCATCAAAGCTGTTTGATAAAGTCGTGGTTGCAGTCTTGCTGAATATGGACAAGAATACATGGTTCACGATAGGCGAAAGGATAGACCTTCTCAGAAAAGCCACAGCGGATATACCCAATGTAGAGATAGCTGGATTTGAAGGCTTGCTTGTGGATTTTGCAAAGCAGAAAAGAGCTTGTGCGATAGTAAAGGGACTAAGGGCAGTATCCGATTTTGAATATGAATTTCAGATGGCGTTGACGAACAGCAAGCTCGACCCTAATGTAGAAACATTGTTTCTGACGACAAGCTCCGAAAATATGTATCTGAGTTCAAGCATAGTAAAGCAGGTCGGTCTGCTTGGCGGAGATATAAAGCCGTTTGTACCCGAATGTGTGCATGATGAGATATTGTCAAGAATAAAGCAAAGGAGTAAATTGAGATGAACATGGAAATGCTTATAGAGGAATTGCAGGATATAGCGGACAATGCGTTTACAATACCTCTCAGCGGAGGAAAAACGGTAGTAAATGCCGAACGTCTTAAAGATATCATAGACGAGATGAAAGAGAATATCCCTCAGGAGATAAAACAGGCAAAAAACATAGTTGCCGACAGGAACAATATCATAGCATCAGCCAAAAAAGAGGCTGAGGAGATAGTTCAGGCGGCAGAGGCAAGGTCAAAGGATTTGACGGAACGTCATGAAATAACCAGAAATGCCCACCAGAGTGCAGATGAGATACTGAACAAGGCAAATGAGGAAGCAGAAAAAATAAGAAATGCCGCAAACAGCTATATCGAAAGCATAATGAAAAAAGCAGATGAGGGCTTGTCGGCAAATCTTGCACAGCTCCAGAAAACAAGGCAGAGCCTTCAGGCACTTCAGAATAAAAGCACTCAGCCAAAACGTACTGTTTCAAAAAAATAATGAAATGAAGTGAAGAAACGTGAAGAAAATATTTTCGGGTATTTTGTATGCGATATTTTTCGGATTTGCGGGGATATTGTTCATATCATGTATAATACTGATAATAAACACTGTAAAGAGAAATAATACCGTTCATAAGCAGTTTGAAGCGATAGTCATAGATGAAGAAGGTGAGGGCGACAAGGCAAGATATGAAACGATAAATGCCGAGGTGTCGTCCGAAACACTTTCCGAATATGCGGCAGTGGATATGAAATACGGTTACGATATCCTTGACAGTGAAAGCAAGCGTTATCTTTATGACAAAATAGATGAAAATATATATTCCGTTTCGGACAAAAAGGACGATAACGGTCATTACAGGATAGCACGTCTGAGAATATCGGGAGAAAGATTATCCGAATTTGATATAAGAGAGGTAGTCAATGCGTATATATATGACAATCCTCAGATATTCTGGCTTGAAAACCTTTTCGGCTATGCCTATGTCGGAGATGATACCATAACAGAGTTTTATTCCGTTATATCGGCTGATGAATGTGAGGACTGCATAGAACTTTTCAATAAAAAGCTCGGAGAGATGATATCAGGCATAAATTCCGGTCTTTCGGAATATGAAAGAGAAAAAATACTGCATGACAGGCTTCTGAAAAAATGCCGTTACAAAAACGGCATAGAGAGTTCAAAGGACGGCTGGCAGTATTTTTCGGCTTACGGGGCAATAGTAACCGGTGAAGCTGTCTGTGAGGGATATGCAAAGTCAATGCAGATACTTCTTTCAAAAACAGGCATACCGTGTCTGACTGTCAAGGGTGAGGGGGACGGCATATTCCATATGTGGAATGTGGTCGAACTTGAAGATAACTGGTATCATGTTGACCCGACATGGGACGATAATGAAAAAGACGGTATAATATACGAATATTTCAATCTCGACAGCAATAATATAAATAAGAACCATGAAATAAGCGAAGATATAAAAACAGTCCTTTCAGTCGAAAACAGCACGGATATAGACACAAATGCACGATATAATTTTTTTGTTCCGCTGTGTACGTCAATGAACATGAATTATTATAATACAGAGGGTGTGACGATAGATACATTCGATAAGGAGACCGACAGCAGAGTTATAAAAGCTATGGTCGAAAGAGCGGGCAGGGGAGAAAACTATTTTCCCCTAAAGTTCGGTCAGTCGATGAAATATTCCGATTATATCAATAAACTTTTCTATGCCTCGCCTTATAAGTATTATTATTACATTGACCATGCGAATGAAAAGCTGGATAACAGTCATAAAATAAGCAGGGATAACATTTCGGTGCTTAAAAATGAGGATAATATGACGCTGAGAGTAAAAATTGTATTTGAAGAAAATAAAAATATTGACAAATCATAGGTCAGTATGATATAGTTATATTTGTAAAATTTAATCTTGAATGATCTTTTCCGGATAGAGGTGCAGAAACTGCGTGTAACAAAAGGTAGCTTGCCAGAAGTGATGATATTTTGTGAATAGCATTTTTGCCGAGAGACAGTGAATGGCATACATTGTTTCGGCTGTATATCACAGTGGTATGCGGCTGTCATCATAAAAGCATGATGGAGAGCTATCGAATGATTGTAGTGCTTTTGTGAGACCGGTCGTATTATAAACAGCCGGTTTTTTTGTTTTTTTAAGTTTGGTAAAGATTGTCAGGGGATAAAAACTGTAAAAGGAGAATTATTTTTATGGAAAAAAAGTATAATGTTGGTATAATAGGAGCAACAGGTATGGTAGGTCAGAGATTTGCTACACTTCTCGAAAATCATCCCTGGTTCAATGTTACAGTTCTTGCAGCAAGCAGCCGCTCCGCAGGCAAGACATATAAAGAAGCAGCAGGCAATCGTTGGGCATTGAAGATACCTATGCCGAAAGCAATGGAAGATATGGTCATAGTAGACGCAGCAAACGTTGAAGAAGTTGCATCAAAGGTTGATTTTGTATTCTGTGCAGTCGATATGAAAAAAGAGGACATCCGTGCATTGGAAGAAAAATATGCAAAGGCAGAGTGTCCTGTTGTATCCAACAACTCGGCACACAGATTTACTCCCGATGTACCTATGATAATTCCCGAGATAAACGACAATCACCTTGATATAATCGCTTCACAGAAACAGCGTCTTGGTACAAAGAGAGGATTTATTGCAGTAAAATCAAACTGCTCACTCCAGAGCTATGTGCCTGCAATCCATCCGCTTATGAAATATGGTGTAAAGAAAGTTCTTGCCTGCACATATCAGGCAATTTCGGGAGCCGGCAAGACATTTGAAAGATGGCCGGAGATGATAGACAATGTTATCCCGTATATCGGCGGTGAGGAAGAAAAATCAGAGCAGGAGCCGCTCAAGATATGGGGTACTATCGAGAACGGTCAGATAGTAAAGGCAACTTCTCCGTCAATAACAGCACAGTGCATAAGAGTACCTGTAACAGACGGTCATACGGCAGCAGTATTTGTAGAGCTTGAAAATAAACCCTCTATGGAAGAAATTATAAAGGATTGGGAAACATACAGCGGCAAGCCTCAGGAATTGAATCTGCCTTCGGCACCGAAGCAGTTCCTCCACTATTTCACCGAGAATGACAGACCTCAGATAAAATCCGAGAGAAATCTTGAAAACGGCATGGCAGTTTCAATAGGCAGACTCAGAGAGGATACACAGTATACTATCAAATTCGTTTGTATGTCACACAATACACTTCGTGGAGCAGCAGGCGGTGCTGTACTTCTTGCAGAGCTTCTTTGTGCAGAAGGATATATGGACAGATAAAAATAATATAAAAAATTTTTTAAGGAGGTTTGGGTATGTCAAACCATATTTTCAAAGGCTCGGGCGTAGCGATAGTAACACCTATGTTTGAAGACGGCAGTATCAATTACGACGAGTACGGCAGAATTATCGAATTCCAGATACAGAACGGAACAGATGCGATAATAGCCTGCGGTACAACAGGAGAATCTGCAACTCTTAACAGAGAAGAACACTGTCAGGTAATAGAGTATACTGTCAATAAGGTTGCCAAGAGAGTACCTGTAATAGCAGGAGCAGGCAGCAACGATACATTCTTTGCGGCAGAGCTTTCAAAGGAAGCTGAAAGACTCGGAGCAGATGCCATACTTTCGGTAACACCGTATTATAACAAGACATCACAGACAGGTCTTATACGTCATTATAATTATATAGCAGACCGTATCCATATCCCGATGATAGTATACAATGTTCCGTCAAGAACAGGCTGCAATATCAAACCCGAAACTTATGCGGAGCTTGCAAAGCATCCGAATATTCAGGCTGCAAAGGAAGCTAACGGAGATATATCCGCACTTGTAAAGACAATGGCACTTTGCGGAGATGACCTTGATATATACAGCGGTGAGGATGCACAGACATTTTCAATAATATCAATGGGCGGATACGGAGTAATATCCGTATTGGCAAATATCTGTCCGAGAGAAACACACGAAATGGCAGCAAAGGCACTTGCAGGAGATTTCAAGAGCAGCTTTGCAATGCAGAAGTATTATATAGACCTTATAAATATGCTGTTTTCGGATGTCAACCCGATACCGATAAAGACAGCTATGAATATGTGCGGATTCAACTGCGGACCTTGCAGAATGCCCCTCACTTCAATGAGCGAATCAGGAGAAAAAGCACTCAGGGATTGTCTTATCAGGTACGGTATTGTTAAAGAGAACTGAATCAAAAAAATAAAATACGCTGTGGGGTGGAGAACCGTCCTCACAGCGTGATTTTGTATATAAAAAGGACTGACAGAAAATGACAAAGATAATAATAACGGGATGCAGCGGCAAAATGGGTGCAAGCCTTATAAATGCGGCAGCAAACAGGGATGATATAGAGATAGTAGGCGGAATTGACATAATTGAGCCGAAAAATGCAGAGTTCGAGTATGCCAAGAGCTTTGATGAACTGAGTGCCAAGGCTGATGTTATAGTGGATTTTTCAAATCCGGCAGTGTTGGACAGTATGCTCAACTATGCTTTGAAGAACAAAATGCCGGCTGTTATATGCACGACAGGATTCAGCGAGGAGCAAAAAAAGAAAATATTTGATGCTTCAAAAGATACAGCAATATTCTATTCGGGAAATATGTCATTGGGAGTCAATCTCATCATAGAGCTTGCAAAAAAAGCAGCGTCTGTATTCGGAGATGACTTTGATGTAGAGATAATCGAACAGCACCATAATCAAAAACTTGATGCTCCGAGCGGAACGGCTTTGATGATAGCCGATGCCATATCCGAAGTAAAGACCGATGCAGAGTATGTATATGACCGTCACGCATACAGGAAAAAGAGAGATAAAAGAGAAATAGGCATACATTCCGTCAGAGGCGGAAACATTGTCGGTGAGCATGAAGTTATATTTGCAGGACAAGACGAGATACTGAAGATAAGCCATTCGGCACGTTCAAAGGCAGTATTTGCAGTCGGTGCATTGAATGCAGCCGTATATATGAAGGATAAAAAATCGGGTATGTATAATATGTCCGATTTGCTTAAAAATTCATAATAAAGAGAGAGGTGTTTTTTTATATGAAGCCGAATATAGTTGTAAGTGATGACATAACTTTGATAACATTGCAGAATATCCCTGCGGATATAGATTTTGTGGCGGAAGTGTTTGAGAATATAGCCGCAATGGGAATAGATGTGGATATGATATCGCTTTCACCTGTGCAGAGTTCAATGACAAGTCTTTCATTCACGATAAATGATGATGACCTGATGAAGATACTCGGTTATACATCAAAATTGAATGACGGTACAATAAAGCCGATAGTCAGCAGCGGAAACTGCAAGATATCCGTGAATGACCCTGAGATGGAGAATTGTCCGGGAGTAGCGGCAAAGGTCTTCAAGAGTGCTGCAAAAGTCGGAACAGATATAAGACTTATAACAACGAGTGAAACACAGATTTCATTGTTGGTAACAAAGTCTGATTTTGATGCTGCTTTTTCTGCAATTCAGAACGCTTTGGCATAACCAAGTATAGAAAAATCCCTTATGGCAGGTATTTATCAGCCGTAAGGGATTTTTTATAATTGATATTATTTAACAGCGTCAAGGAGAGCCTGAATTTTATCTGTCTTTTCCCATGATACTCCCAGGTCTTCACGTCCCATGTGACCGTATGCGGAGAGAGGGGAATAGATAGGCTTGTTGAGTTCAAGATTTTTGATAATAGCGGCAGGGCGAAGGTCAAATACTTTATTTACGGCATTTGTGAGGACTTCATCCGAAACCGCACCTGTACCGAATGTTTCAACAAATACCGAAACGGGCTTTGCAACACCGATAGCGTATGAAAGCTGTATCTCACATTTTTTGGCGAGCTTTGCGGCAACAATATTTTTGGCAACATAACGTGCGGCATAAGCAGCACTTCTGTCAACTTTTGTGGGGTCCTTGCCTGAGAAAGCACCGCCGCCGTGACGTGAATAACCACCGTATGTGTCAACGATTATTTTTCTTCCCGTAAGACCTGAATCACCGACAGGACCGCCTATAACAAATCTTCCTGTGGGGTTGACGAGGATTTTTGTATTTTCGTCAATGAGATTTTCTGGGATTATAGGATTGATAACATTTTCGATAAGGTCTTTTTTGATAGTTGGGATATCGACATTTTCGGAATGTTGGGTAGATATAAGAACTGTATCTATTCGGACGGGCTTGTCATTTTCATATTCGACGGTGACCTGAGTTTTTCCGTCGGGACGGAGATATGTGAGAGTGCCGTTTTTACGGACATCAGTAAGACGTTTAGCCAATTTATGTGCCAAAGATATCGGCAGAGGCATGAGTTCGGGAGTTTCGTCACAGGCAAAACCGAACATGATTCCCTGGTCACCTGCACCGATTTTATTGAGTTCATCATTGTCGTCACCGTCACGGGATTCAAATGCGGCATTGACACCCATAGCGATATCGGCGGACTGTGAGTTGAGAGAAGAAATAACTGCACAGGCATTGCCGTCAAATCCGCTTTCGGGAGAATCATAGCCTATTTCACGCATAGCTTTTCTTGCAATTTCCTCAACATTTACATCAGCCTTTGCCGAAATTTCGCCCATGATATGTATAAGACCCTTTGCAGCAGTTACTTCACAGGCTACATGAGAATTTGGGTCTTGTGCCATGAGAGCATCAAGAACAGAATCGGATATCCTGTCACAAAGTTTATCGGGATGACCCTCGGTAACTGATTCAGATGTAAACAAAAATTTTGCCATTTCAAAAAACTTCCTTTCAATTTTTCATTCCATACTCCGAAAAGGCATAAAAAAACCGTTCGGCACACAAAAAGCCGAACAGCAGTTTATAACGCTCATCTTTCGGCATGATTATACCGCAGAATTTGGCACCTTACAAAAAAGCAGGTTGCCGGACTTCACAGGGTCTGTTCCCTCTGTCACTCTTGATAAGTGGTATTATTCAAATTTATAAGGAGATTATAACACTAAAAAATGTGTTTGTCAATGGTAAAAAAAGAAATTTTGGTATTGACAAAATTATAATACAGTAGTATATTAGGTAATGCAGAGTAAATGTGTATGCGTTAAGTGTCGGGTGAACGGGGAGTTGTCATCCGAACGAAAAGATATCATCTTGCGGCATACAGATTGCATCCCGCTGTTATATTTTATGGTATTGGTTCTTTTAGACCCTCTTACTTTTATTTCAGCGATTCTGCGAATAGTAAGGAGGGATTTTTTATGGTAAAAAATCAGGAAACAGTAAAAAATGGCGGAATCTCACCGAAGATGATAGCGGTCATCGGAATATTGATGGCAGCACAGGCGGCACTCGGAATATTTGAGATACATACGGCAACTATAAAAATAAGTTTGTCGTTTATTCCAGTAGTCATAGCCGCAAGGCTGTATGGAGGAATAGGCGGTGCATTGGTAGCGGGATTCGGTGATATAATAGGCTGTATAGTTCATCCTGTCGGAGCATGGTTTCCGCCGATAACGATAACGTATGCGGTATCGGGTCTTATATACGGACTTATGCTTCATAAGAAAGCAAGTCTGACAAGAATATTTATTGCAATAGGAATAACACAGCTTTTGATAAGTCTTTTCGTAACCACTTTGTGGATAGCATTTTTGTCATATAAAAATGACATGATGTTTTTTGAGTTTTATCTGACAAGGATAGCAATGAGAATATGGCAGGTACTTATTATGAGTGCGGTGCAGGCAGCGGTAATACCGCCTATGTTAAAGGCATTGGACAAGATAAAGTTTATAAAGAGTATGAATTGAAAGGGTAACCCTTCAAATTTATATAAACCCCTAATAAAAAACGACTTCAAAAGACGGTTAAAGTCTTATGAAGTCATTTTTTTGTAATGTAGAAGTTTCAGTCAAAATAAATTATCCTTATGTACCCTCACGGAGAGTCTGCTCTGTTTTATCGACACTGTAACGATATTCCTTTGGAGTCATTTTGTATTTTTTCTTGAATATTCGGTTGAAGTAGGAAAGATTGGTGATACCGATATTTTCTGAAACCTCTGTGATTTGCATTCTTGTGGTCAATAGGAGATTGGTTGCAATGTTAAGCCTGTAATCATTGATATACTCTATGCAGGTCATGCCCATGTATTTTTTGAAGAAACGCATGAAATAATGTTTGCTGAGATTTACGCTTTCAGCGAGTTCATCAATAGTGATAGGCTTTTTGTAATTTTCGCTGATGTAATCAAGGATGATCTTAATATTGCGGGTAGTGCTGTCTTTGATATTGGTACTGCCGTTTTCGCATTCAAAGAAGTTTGCAAAGAGAATATGGAACAGTTTGTAAAGTTCGGACTTGATCTTTATTTCAAAGAAATTTTCCTTGTCGGAATAGGTGCTGATAAGACAGCGGATACAATCAGCAAGTTCCGAATAGTGGTTTTGCCCCTGGGAAATGATTTGCGGAGAAATGTAACTTCCTTCCAAAAACGGATTAAAATACTTGATAGAGCTTGCATCAGCAGAATTTCCGGTAAGCATTTTGAAATCGAACATAATGGTTCTGAATTTTGCTTTTTTGTTGTCAATCTGTTTGAAAGAATGTAAAACACAGGGATTGATGATTATGATATCACCTTTTTTGACATTGTAGTATTCAAAGTCGATACATTCTTCAAATTCACCGTCTTCGACATACACGATTTCTATTTCATAGTGCCAGTGCATAGGAAATGTGGTGTAAAAGTCGGGCATAACAGTTTTGCATACAACGAACGGTAGCAGAAAATCGCCTTTTTGTCCGGTTTCTTTAAGACTCATAAATTCTTCGTGCAACATAGAAACTCGCCCCTTTTCTTGAGATTTTCCAAAATACGGATAAGTCTGATGTTGGGGGGACACACACTTCTGAAAATGACCGAACCCCATATGTCATTTAGGAGTGCATAAATATTCATTGCATAGGAAACAAACTATTCCTCTGATTATATTATAGTACGTTTTTTTGATTTTCGCAATAAAAATAAAATATGTATAATAATATTATAATAGCCTTATTTGGAATAAATGATGAAAATTATTGCAATAGATGAAAAAATAGAAAAATTTTAATAGCGTAAAAATGCAGGATTGGTCTTGTATACTTTCAAAAAATATGATATAATTTTTTTGCTATATAACTATGAAAAAAGCTTGAGAAAGGTTTGTGATGAAAAGTGTACAGGATAGTAAAGAAAAAAAGCTTGAATCCGACAGTATCACTTATGGAGATAAAAGCCCCGCTCATTGCCCGAAAAGCCGAGCCGGGACAGTTCATAATATTCAGAGCCAAAGAGGACAGTGAAAGAGTACCTCTCACGATAGCAGATTATGACCGTGAAAAGGGTACTGTAACGATAATCTATCAGATAGTCGGAGGCTCAACAATGGAGCTTGATACACTCAATGAGGGAGAAAGCCTTCATGATTTTGTCGGACCTCTCGGAAAGCCGAGTGAAACAGAGGGTCTGAAGAAAGTGGCAGTGATAGGCGGAGGAGTAGGCTGTGCAATAGCCTATCCGATAGCCAAAAAGCTCCATAATATGGGCTGTGAAGTTCACAGCGTTGCAGGTTTCAGAAATAAAGACCTTGTTATACTTGAAGATGAATTCAAAAAAGTAAGCAGTGAGCTTTACATAATGACAGATGACGGCAGTTACGGCAAAAAGGGACTTGTTACCAATGCCCTTGAAGAACTGATACAAAACGGAAACCAATATGATGAAGTGATAGCGATAGGACCTCTTGTAATGATGAAATTTGTCTGTCTTCTGACAAAAAAGTATGATATCAAAACGATAGTGAGCATGAATCCTATCATGATAGACGGTACGGGAATGTGCGGAGGCTGTCGCCTGACAGTGGGAGGAAAAACGAAATTTGCTTGTGTTGACGGACCCGACTTTGACGGTCATCAGGTGGATTTTGATGAAGCGATGCACAGAGGAACTATGTACAGGGAATTTGAAAGTCATGCACGTGAAAGTGCTTGTAATCTGATGAAACAGGGAGATGATAACAATGGCTAAGAATATGGATCCTAAAAAATGTCCTATGCCTGTGCAGGAGCCTGAAATAAGAAAAAATAATTTTGATGAAGTTGCATTGGGATATACTTACGAAATGGCATTGAAAGAAGCCGAAAGGTGCATGAACTGCAAGAACAAGCCCTGTCGTTCAGCGTGTCCCGTGTCGATAGATATACCGGCATTCATTGAAAGGATAGTCAATGAAGATATGGAGGGAGCGTATGAGATAATATCAAAGTCAAGCTCACTTCCGGCAGTGTGCGGAAGAGTATGCCCGCAGGAAAGACAATGTGAAAGCAAATGTATCCGTGGAATAAAAGGTGAAAGTGTAGCCATAGGCAGACTTGAGAGATTTGTTGCAGATTATCACAGGGAACACAGCACACAGTTGCCGAAAATGCCTGTATCAAACGGTCACAAAGTAGCGATAATAGGTTCGGGACCGAGCGGACTTACAGCCGCAGGCGATTTGGCGAAAATGGGTTATAAAGTGACGGTATATGAAGCACTGCATCTGGCAGGCGGTGTATTGGTCTATGGAATACCCGAATTCAGACTTCCGAAAATGATTGTACAAAAAGAGATAGATAACTTGAAAGCCATAGGTGTTGACATAGAAACGAATATGGTCATAGGAAAAATTCTGACGATAGATGAATTGTTCGATATGGGCAATGAAGCCATATATATCGGAACAGGAGCAGGCTTGCCGAGATTTATGAATATCCCCGGTGAAAGCCTTAAAGGAGTTTATTCGGCAAATGAATATCTGACGAGAATAAATTTGATGAAAGCCTATAAAGAGGGGGCAAAGACTCCCATATCCCATGGGAAAAATGTTGCAGTCGTAGGCGGAGGAAATGTTGCAATGGATGCCGCAAGATGTGCAAAGAGAATGGGTGCGGAAAATGTCTATATCGTTTACAGAAGAAGCATGAATGAAATGCCCGCCCGTAAAGAGGAAGTTGAACACGCACAGGAAGAAGGAATAATATTCAGAACCCTGACGAATCCCGTTGAGATAGTGGGAGATGAAAGCGGAATGGTAAGCGGTATCAGGTGTATAGAAATGGAATTGGGAGAGCCTGACGCAAGCGGCAGAAGAAGTCCCGTTGAAAAGCCCGACAGTGAATTTTCCATTGAACTCGATACTGTAATAATGGCGATAGGAACAAGTCCGAATCCGCTGATAAGAAGCACTACACCGGGACTTGAAACGAACAGGAAAGGCTGTATCGTGACAGACGGTGAAAACGGTCTTACAAGCCGTGAGGGAGTGTATGCAGGCGGTGATGCGGTAACGGGAGCAGCTACCGTGATACTTGCAATGGGAGCAGGAAAAGCAGCAGCTAAAGCCATTGACGAGTATATCAAAAACAAAGAATAAAGTAAAAGCGGCTTTGAATGAAAAATTCAAGCCGCTTTTTTGATTCGGAAATATCAAAGAGATTTTCCGATATGCTGTACAGCGTTGTTGGCGATTAAAATTTCAGCGTGTTCAAGCAGAAAAGAATTGAATAAGCTGTTGTGTTTTGAAGAAATGCAGAATTCCCTGATAGTGTCCGAATATTTAGCTTTAAGAGGAGAGGAAGACCTTATCACAAGATAGTAATTCTGATTGTATAAAAATACAGAACTGAAAAACTTGTCATTTTGCATATTGTAAAGTGCTTTTATGCAGCTAAGCAGACTTTCGGCAGAATCAAAAACAAAAATATAAGAATTGCTGTAAAATCTGACATGATAAGTTTTCCTTTTTTGTGACAGAGTTATGAGTAAAAGACAGCCGTGTTCGTATTTGAGAGCTTCAATGAGAATTTTTTTATTTGAGATATCAATGCCTGTCTGTGCAGATGCTTTTGTGATTATCTCCTTGATGACAGACCTTGAATGATTTTCGGAGAAGTCGAGAGATTCAAAAGTGACGGAAAATTTTTGAAGTTCCTTGTCACACAGTGAAATCAGTATTCTTGAATTGTCGATTTGTTCAATTTTCATTTCAGCTCACTCCGAAGTTATATTTTATTGAAGAAAAGATATTTCTCCATTACATAATATTAAAAATACTCGGAATTTGCAATAAAATATTTTTGGAAAGTGATGATAAAAATTCCTTGAACGGAAGATATGATTCATTGAATAAAACAGAATTGTATGATAGAATTTATAAAAAAAGACGGGAATGATGATGTATGAAAAAAATTTTAAGAACGGTGAGATTTTGGATAATAATGCTGATACCGCTTTCGGTTATTTTAACATTTATGGCAAAAAGTTTCAGAGGATTTGCAGACGGGTATTATGAATATATTTATAAATATATATCAGTCATATTCAATAATATTACAGGGATATTGCCGTTTTCGCTGGGGGAGATGATTGTATTGTTATTTCCTTTATGTGTGCCGGGATATATTATATACCTGACAGTCAAAACGGTCAGGTCTGATAAAAAGAAAAGAACTCTCCTTAACGGTGCAGTGAATTTGCTGTGTGTGGGTGCGGTGATATTATTTTTGTTTACTGCAAACTGCGGTATCAACTATTATAAAACAGGTGTTGCGGAAAAAATGAATATAAAAACAGAGCCTGTTTCAAGTGATGAACTGTATAAAGTATGCGTTTATCTGGCTGAAAGGTCGTCTGAGATAAGAGAAGATATAAATGAAGATGAAAAAGGTGTTGCAGTTGTTTCAGATAAGGCTGATGAAATGGCGAAAAACTATGTCAACGAGTTTATGGGCAGCAGGTATTCCAAGCCCAAGGGAGTCATATTATCAAGAGGAATGTCTTATCTGGATATAACAGGGATTTATTTTCCTTTCACTTTTGAAGCAAATATAAATACAGATGTACCCGATTTTTCGATACCGTCAACAATGTGTCATGAATTGGCTCATGTAAATGGTATAATGCCCGAAGAAGATGCCAATTTCATATCATTTTTGGCGTGTATAAATTCGGGTGACAGGGAATTTGAATATTCGGGATATATGATGTCGATGATATATGCGTCAAATGCGTTGTATAAAGCAGACAGGTCAAAATATAATTCTCTTGTGGGATATATGAGTGACGGAGTTATAAGGGATTTGAATAATCAGTCGGAGTATTGGGAACAGTTTGAAACACCGGTTGCAGAGGTCGCGTCAAGCGTGAATGACAGTTATTTAAAATCAAATAGTCAGACTGACGGTGTAGAGAGTTACGGTAAGATGGTTGATTTGATAATAGGCTATCTGAGAGATAAAATATAAAAATAATATCAAAAAACGACTGTACAAATTTGAAAAAAATGTGTATAATATACCGTAGAGTTGTTTAATGATAAGGAGCGGCTGTATAAAATGAGAATGTTGGTTGCGGATAATTCGGAAATAAACAGAGCAATATTATCGGAGATATTCGGCAGGGAATATGAATTTTTAGGAACGGGAAGCAGTGAAGAATTCATTCGTCTGCTTATGCACTATAAAGATGATATTTCCGTGATACTTGTGAATGAAAGCATAGCACGGAAAATATCCGTTGAGAGGGCGGAAATGCTTGAAAAACTGAATGTTTTCAGGAATACGCCCGTCATACTGATATTAAACAGGGAACACTCCAATATGAAGAACAAGATATATATTCCGTACAGTGACGTGATACATTCGCCTGTCAATCCGAATACGGTCAAAAAGCGTGTCGGAAATCTTGTTGAGCTTTTTTCTCATAAAGACGAGCTTGAACATAAAATTGAACAGCAGATGAAAAAAATCGTTGAACAGAATGAGGCTCTGAAAATCAAGGAAAAGAAAATAAATATGATAAACAATGATATGCTTGATGTTCTGAGCATGGTCATAGAATACAGGGATGTTGAATCGGGAAAGCATATCAGAAGGATACAGAAATTTACGGAATCGCTTTTGAGGGTGCTGGCTGTAAAATATCCCAAGTATAATATTGACGAAGAAAAGATATCTCTGATAACATCAGCGTCATCAATGCACGATATAGGAAAGATAGCGATACCCGATGCTATCCTTTTGAAGCCTGCACGACTGACCCCCGATGAATTTCAGGTAATGAAAATGCACACTACAAAGGGCTGTGAGATACTCGAACAGATAGATGCGGTTGAAAAGAATGATTATTATAAATATTGCTATGATATATGCCGTTATCACCATGAAAAATGGGACGGATTGGGATATCCCGAAGGACTTGCAGGAGATGAGATACCGATATGGGCACAGGTGGTATCCTTGGCAGACTGTTATGATGCACTGACAAGCAACAGACCGTATAAAGAAGCGTATTCTCACGAAAAGGCTGTCGAAATGATAAGGGATGGGGCGTGCGGAGCATTTTCTGATGAAATGATGGATTGTTTCGGAATGGTATTGCCGAAGTTCAAGGAACTTTCGCTGAAGTACGCTGACAAGAATGTTACCGAGGAAAATACAGCAAGCAAATATGTCCGTGAAAATAATAATACAGCGGATGATATATATATAAAAATGGACAGGGAAGACCTTATAAACATGATAGAACATCAGAAGGAACTTCTGAGGGAAACACATCAGAGAGATGTTGAAGTATTCTATGCAGGGTCGGACTATGTATTTGAATTTGACCTTATGCACGATACAGTGCATGAACGCAAGGGAAGCATAAAGGATATATGCGGATACATACCAAAGAATTACGAGGAATCAATAAAACTTCTGTCCGAAAATTGTCAGGAGGATTACAGGAGCGAATTCATCAGGAAATTCAGACTGAAAAATATGGATAAGAAATGTATCGTTTTTGAATGTCCGATGAAGCTGAACAGCGGCAATTATTCAAATATAAGATTTGCGGCGATACCGATATTTGAAGACGGAAAAATAACAAGAGTATTCATAAGCATAATAGAACTCTATGAGACATTCTTCAATCACGTTAACAGTATGTCCAAAGACCATGATATAGTTACGGGACTGTGGAATTTTAACGGCATAAAGAAGGAAATTGAAGATTATCTCGAAAATACAGGCAAAAACGGTTATCATCTCATGGTATTGATAGACGGAGATGATTTCAGGAAAATAAACAGCAGTACAAGCTATAAATTCGGCAATGAGATACTTGTAAGCATGGCAAAGGAATTAAGAAGTCAGATACCCGACAGCTCTGTTCTGGCGAGAGTGGAAGATGATAATTTCCTTATATTCATCAAGGATTGTCCCGATAAAGACGAATGTCTGTTTATAGTTGAGGATATATTCAGAAGCTATCATCAGAAGTTTGTCTATAATAATGAAGTTACGATAGAAACTACTGCATCGGTCGGAGCGGCAGTATATCCGTTTGACGGAAATGATTTTGACAGCCTTTTCGGGAATGTATCAAAGACCGTTGAAATGGTCAAGCTCAACGGCAAAAATATGTATATGTTCTATAACTCAAATATAAGGGACAGTTGGGAGATAGATAATACAAAAAAGACGGAGCTTTTAGTAAAAGATTCCGAACTGCAGTCAATGGATTTTGAAAAGTATGTCATTCCTGTGATAAATTCGGGAAACGGCAGGATAATGTCTTATGACCTGATAGAGGCTCTGGGAGATACCGAGGAAGATTTTTCATATATATATGACCTTTATGATGAAAGCGTGGCAATGTTCAGCCTCAGCAGTGTCAGAAGGCTTATATCGGAAATATATATGATGCAGCAGGATAATATATCCATGCCGAATATTTCGCTGATAACGGCATTCGGAGGAGATGACTGCGAAAAAGTGATAGGTGTATTGCAGGATATACTTAAACAGTATCCCGTAAAATGTGAGAATATATATCTTATGCTCTCACAGGATACACTTGATAAGATATCGGTAAATAAGTTGTCGGCATTTTCAGCGGCTGTCAAAAGTATGGGCTTCGGTCTTGGAATATATAATTTCGGTTCGGAGCATTTCAATATAAAATGCTTTTCGGAGAGCTTTTTTGATAACATAGTATTTTCGGGCAATTTCATAAAAGATATATCGGACGGAGTATATCCGCTTGATCTGATAGTGTATTTCATAAGCTACTTTGATAAGATAGGGATAAATGCGGAAATGCCGTCAAATATAAGTGACGAGCTTATAGAGATGATAAAACAGAAAACTTCCGTATCATTCGGTATACACAAGGGAAATGTCATTCCGTTTGACGAGTTCAAAAAGCAGATGAAGATTTCAACAGCGGTCGTTGAATATCCTGTACTGAGCCATGAAAATACATCCCTTGTATTGAGTGAAAAAATATATGATGAAGTCCTTGAACAGACAAAATCATTTATAATGGAATGGACTCCGAGATTTGACAAGATAAAAATATCGGGTTCGTTCAGGAAATTATACGGATATGAGCCTGACCTTGATGATTTCGTAAAGGGACTTGGCGAAAAAAGATTTCTTCATGATGATGATATAAGAAAATTCCTGGAAAAGATAAATTCAGCCCGCTCTGACAGCAGTTATACGGAATCATTCATAAGAGTGTATAACAAAAAGACAGATTCATATTTATGGAATAAAGTCAAATTTGTGGCTATAAAAGATATAGCAAATGTGCCTGTCAAGATAATAGCTGTTTTTGTAGACGTATCGGACGAAAGTGAAACATTCCTTGATGACAGACGAAAGGACAGGACTGATTTCATCACGAATCTGTATAATAAAAAAGTTACGGAAAATAAAATAAAAAGCTGTCTGTATGATGAGGGAGCGTTTACGAGCAATTCCATTATAATAGCCGAAATAGTCGGATATGACGAATTGGAAGAAAATCTCGGAACAGTCTTTGCAAATGCCGTTCTTAAAGAAACAGCAGAAAATATCAAAGAATTGTTCAGGGATTCCGATATAATAGGCAGAAACAGCGGAAACAGGTTTATGATATTCGTCAAGGGCATGGGATATTGTGACAAGCTGGTCGAGAAAGCCGAACAGGTATGTGCTGTCATCAAAAACAGATATCAGTCGGAAAACGGTGATATAAAGATACTCGGCAAAGCAGGAGTAAGCGTATTTCCACGTGACGGAGAAACCTATGATGAATTGTACTCAAATGCTTTGAAAGCCCTTGAAGTGTCTGTTCACGGCAAAAAAGATGTATCTTTTGTATTTGATATCGAATCCAATAAAAAATTACTGCATGATTAAAAAATTCCGTTTCGGAAAAATGATATAATCTCCATAGAGTATACACTTGAGAAAACAAAATTTTTCGAGTTTACTTTATGGGGGTTAATTTATGTCAAGCGTCAGGAGATGTAGTATCTCAACAGATTTATTTCCGTAGAAGAAATTGCAAAAGCTGTCAAAGACTATATTGATTTTTATAACAAACAAGCGTTATCGGCAAAGGTTTAACTGTATGATACCTATGGAATATCATTACACATTCGCTGTGTAAAAAATCCACCCTGTTTTTTCAACAGGATGGATTTCTATAAAAATATTCTTTGTTTTTTTATCTGTCTACTTGACAGAGAGCGGTTCAAATATATCTCCGTACCGAGTTTTATTTTACATCATGTTTTTATAATATTTCCATGCAAGTATCCTCATAACGGCATGGTCGATAAGGCTTTCATCAAGGGTGCCGTCATTGACTGCTTCTTTTATAGAAGAAACTGCATCTTCGAGCATTGTATCGCCTATCGTAAGCATATCATTTCCTGCAAGTATAGCGGCAACTGCCGGTGATGTTCCATTAGTATACTCCGTGATAGCGTCCATTTCAAGGTCATCTGTTACGGCTATCCCCGTAAATCCAAGGTCATTTCTCAAAATCTCATGTACTCTCGGTGAAAGTGATGCCGGCTTTGAGCTGTCCATGCAGTTCACTATATTATGACTGACCATAACTAAATGTGCATTTTCTTTTATGCCTGCTTCAAACGGTTTGAAATCATTTTCCACGAAAGTCGAATAATCTCTTTCATCTATGGCTATTCCCGTATGAGTATCGACATTATTTCCATAGCCCGGGAAATGCTTCAATGTTGCAGAAACACCGTTGCTTTGTGCTATTCTTGTAAACTCACCGACAAATTCACATACCGTCTGAGTATCCTGCCCTATTGAACGGTAATACATGAAATCATCTTCATCAAGCGATATATCACACACAGGGGCAAAATTCACATCTATATTAAATGACTTTATCATTTCTGCCATTGCCTGTGCATTTTCCTTTATGGCTTCCATTCCGCCCTGTTCAAATATATCTCTCGGTGACATGAACTCCTCATCATACAATGCCGGCTTACTGCTTATTCTTACTACCGTTCCGCCTTCCTCGTCAACTGATATCGTCATGGGTATATCCTGTGAATTTATGTATGAATCAATATTATCCTGCACTTCTTCCCTGCTTTTATCCGCAAAATCCCTGCCGAAAAGAACATATCCTCCCAGATGATATTCCTGTGCAAAACTCACTGCATCATATTCGGGACATCTTGCATAGAACATCTGTCCTATTTTTTCGTCAAGGGTCATGGACTTCATTTTATCATAAGCCCTTTGGTAATATTCCGAGAAAATGCCGTTATCCTGCCATTCTGACGGAAATACTTTATCATCTTCACTTTGCTCTGAAACATCATCTTCGGAAGTTTTATCCGACTGTTTTGAAACTGCCGATTCTGCAATGCTTTTCTCGGAAGATTGCACCGAACTTTCGGGAGAAGATACCACCGGTGGTATGTGATAAACCGTACATGATGACAGTGACAAAATCAATGCAACTGCCAGTAAATATGAGCTTACTTTCTTTTTCATAAAATTTTCTTACTCCTTTAAAAAATGGTTTCAATAACATTCAAGCCTAATGAACTTGCGGTTTTATAAGCAAATTCAACTTTTTCGTCAAATACCTGATGTGGTTCATGACAGTCCGAGCCTATTATGACACGGATATTGGTATCTCTGACCATGTTCCAGAATCTTACATCGGGATACTGATACCTCTCACCGTCAGGATATATGACTTTTCCACGCCTGTAACCGTTTGCATTGAATTCAAGAACAATATTATATTTTTCCGCACTCTCGATTATCATTTCCGACGCTCTTTTACAATTATCATCCCATGCAAATTTATTCATAAACATAAGGTCGGGATGTGCTATTATATTAAACAGCCCCGTCTTTATGCCGTCACATATTCCCTTTGCATAATCAAGATAATCTTTCGTGGACTGTGCAAAGTAAATATTTTTTATATCCCCGTCGGGCATGGTATACATATGCTCTCCCAATATAAGATAATCCAATTTATATACATCAAAAAGCTGTCTGTAATAATCATCATATACAGGATGATATTCTATTTCAAGTCCCTTGAAAAGCTGTATATTACTGTATTTTTCATTAAGCCTGCCGATAGTGTCAAGATAATCTCCCAATTCCGCAAACTGCATACGCAATCCGAAATCCTTATCGGGAAACGGTGCATGGTCAGAAAAACCAAGCTGTTCCACATTTCTTTTCACCGCTTCGATAACATAATCTTCTTCATCACCGAATGCGTGAAGACATCTTTGTGTATGTGTATGAAAATTTGTTCTCACAATATCACCTCCGATTTTTTTATATTTTAACACATATTTTTTTAAAATACAACTATTGACAAAATAATGATATATATATTATAATGATATTATCAAATAATTACTAACAGGTGATAAAATGGAAATAAGAGATAAAAACGGACTTACGGAAGAAGAATTTTTGGCTCAATACAGCCCCGGTGATTATGTAAGACCCTCTGTTGCGGCTGATATGGTCATATTTACGGCCAAAGCCTGTAAGGAGGACAATTACAGGAAACTCCCTCAGAAAAAATTACAGATACTTCTCATAAAAAGAGGAGGTCATCCTTATATAAATACATGGGCTTTGCCGGGGGGATTCGTCAATCCCGATGAAACTACCGAACAGGCCGCTAAAAGAGAATTGCTCGAAGAAACAGGAATTGACAACATATATCTTGAACAGCTATACACTTTCAGTGAACCTGACCGTGACCCGAGAATGTGGGTAATGAGCTGTTCTTATATGGCTCTCGTGGACAGCGAAAAAATAAATATCTCCGCAGGTGATGATGCCAAATGTGCGGAATGGTTCAATGTCAGCCTCAAGAGTGAAAATAGTTCTGTGCAGGAAAAAAATGACGGCTTTATCAGTGTGACCGATTATATATTGTCACTTGATAACAATGATGAACAGCTCAATGCAAAGATAAGACTCACCAAAACAAGAACCGACACAGGTATGGACACCAAATATGAAATAATATCAAGTGACGGTCTTGCATTTGACCATGCAAAGATAATCACATTTGCTGTCCTCAGATTAAGAGGAAAAGTGACTTATACCGATATCGCTCTTAATCTTGTTCCCGAATACTTCACTCTGACGGAATTACAGCAGATATATGAGATAATACTCGACAAGGAATTACTGAAAGCTCCTTTCAGAAGGAAATATTCCATACTTGCCGAGGAAACCGAAATGTTTTCAAAATATGCAGGACACAGACCTTCCAAATTATTCAGAAAAAAATGGCTTACGGAATGAGGTGATAAATTTATGAAAATACTTGTAGTTGAAGATGAAATAGGTCTTGCAGATGCCATAGGGGCTATCTTGCAAAAAGAAAAATATACAGTCGATATCGCCAATGACGGAAAAACAGGTCTTGAAAATGCCCTTACCGATGAATATGATTGTATCATACTTGATATCATGCTTCCAAAAATGAACGGCTTGGACGTGCTTACTTATCTGCGTGTTAAGGATATTGAAACTCCTGTTCTGCTCCTTACGGCAAAATCCGAAATTGATGATAAGATAAGAGGACTTGACTGCGGTGCGGATGATTATCTGACAAAGCCTTTCTCGACAGGTGAACTTTTGGCAAGAATAAGGGCTATGACACGAAGAAAAGGCATTACCGTTGATATCAATCCCAAATACGGTGATATAACCCTTGACCTCAAAAAAGGTGAGATAGTATGCGGTCCAAATTCAATCGTCCTCGGAAGAAAGGAATTTCAGATGATGGAACTGCTTATGTCAAATTCGGGACAGATTGTCACAAAAGAGGATTTTGTCAGAAAAATATGGGGCTATGATGATGACAGCGAATACAACAATGTTGAAGTATATATATCTTTTTTACGCAAAAAACTTCAGACGCTTCATTCAAATGTTCAAATCAAGACCCGAAGGAGTATCGGTTATTGTCTGGACGGTGAAAAATTTTAAATGATACGTAAATTAAGAATCAAAATCACTGTCATATTATCAGCCGTACTTACAATAGTAATTGTCGGTGTCATGATAACTATTAACTTTCTTGAACACTCCAATCATCAGACACAGATAAATGAAAGATTACTGAAAATTGCTTATAATAACGGTGTCATTCCGAATGAATACCGAAATAATAATAAAAAAAGTGAATCGGGCTATATTGATACCTTTTCTGTTCTCGTTGACGGTGCTTACAATCTTATAGGTATATATGCAGGACGCACAGATGTAATATCTCAGGAAGAATATATAGAATATGCCAATGAAGCTGTAAATTCCGGTGATAGAACGGGAGAAATAGATAATTATGCTTATCTTCTCGAATTCAAATCCTACGGCAAAATAATAGTATTTCTTGACATAAGCCAATATAACAATTCAGAAAAAAATCTTCTTATAACGTCTGTCATAATGGGCATAGTCGGGATAATAGTATTCATAATAATATCAATAACATTATCCTTCTGGCTCGTAAGACCTGTTAAGGAAACCTTTGAAAAACAAAAGCGGTTCATTTCTGATGCAAGCCATGAACTCAAAACTCCTCTTGCAGTGATAAGTGCAAATACAGATGTTCTTGAGGGTGAGATAGGAGAAAACAAATGGCTATCCTATATCCGCCTTGAATCAAAAAGAATGAGTGAGCTTGTCAATGAACTGCTCTGTCTTGCAAGGCTTGACGACAAAAGCGGTCATCAGCTCATAATGACACAGATAAATTTAAGTGACCTTGTACTTTCCGTTGCACTCCCCTTTGAAAGCACTGTCTTTGAAATGGGCAAAAAATTTGATGTTGACGTACAGCCCGATATCATTTGCAAAGGCGATGAAAGTTCAATTAAACACATCATCAGCATATTGATAGACAATGCCGTCAAATACTCGGATGAACACGGTGCAATATCCGTAAAGCTGTATAAACAGTCAAATAAAAATGTAATTGAAGTATATAACACGGGTGACGGTATCAAACCCGAAAATACATCAAAAATATTTGAACGATTTTTCAGGCAGGACGAATCCCGCAACAGTCAGACAGGCGGTTACGGTCTTGGGCTTCCGATTGCCAAATCAAGCGTCGAGGCTCACGGAGGAAAATTATCCGTTCAGAGCGAATACGGTAAATGGGCTAAGTTCATTGTAACATTGCCATAATATTTTCGGCAGAGATTAAAGAATATCTCTGCCGTTTTTATTCACAACGGCTTTTTTCACTGCATAAAATATTATTAAAAAAATCAATGAGGTGAATTAATATGGAAAAGCCTCTTATAATGGTGTCATCTGTCACTTATGCAATGAAAGGCAAACAAATTCTCAGCAGTGCCGGCATTCGTGCCGAAATTGAGAGAACTCCCAAAAGAGATGTAAAAAACGCCTGCGGATACAGTCTTTATGTTCCAAAAGACACTGATGAGGCGGAAAAGATATTAAAAGAAAATAATATAAAAATAATCGGACGTGCCGAAAGGGGTAATAAAAATTGATATATCTCGATAATTCGGCAACGACCTATCCAAAACCTCTCAAAGTCCGTCAGGCTGTATCATCAGCCATGCAGAATTCAGCCAATCCCGGTCGTGGAGGCTATGACCTTGCAATGAGGTCATCAGAGGAAATTTTCAGGACAAGAAAAGCTGTTGCCGATTTTTTCGGCTTCCAAAAAGAAGAAAATATTATTTTTACACTCAACTGCACCACCGCATTGAATATTGTAATGAAAGGTACCCTCAAAAGCGGTGACCATGTAGTGGTTTCTTCATTGGAACACAACGCTGTCATGCGTCCTTTGCAGAAGCTCACGGAAAAAGGCATTTCCTACTCAATAGCAAATGTATTCCCATGCGACAACGACAAGACCGTTGATTCTTTCAGAAATGCCATCAACTCCAAAACAAAAATGATAATATGCACTCACGCATCAAATGTTTGGGGAATAAAACTCCCCATTGACAGAATTTCCGCTCTTGCACATGAATACGGAGTTCTGTTCACTGTTGATGCTGCACAGAGTGCAGGCATTGTTCCTATAAACCTTACTTTTGAAAATAATATAGATTTCCTGTGTGTTGCCGGTCACAAAGGTCTTTACGGTCCTATGGGAACGGGTATACTGATAGTATCAGGTGATACTGTTCCCTCTCCGCTTATCGAAGGAGGTACGGGAAGCAATTCAATGTCACTTGAACAGCCCTCTGACCTTCCCGACAGGCTTGAAAGCGGTACTCCGAATTACAGCGGTATAATCGGACTGCGTGCGGGAATGGATTTCGTATCATCCAAAAAAATCGAAAACATTTCAAAACATGAGTTCGGACTTATAAAACATCTTTATAAAGAATTATCCAAAATACCCAAAGTGAAATTATATCTTCCCGAACCGTCGGAAGAATATTTTGTTCCGATATTGTCTTTCAATATCAAAGACATGGACAGTGAGGGCGTTTCCTCGGCACTCAATAAAAAAGGCATTGCCGTCAGGGCAGGTCTTCAGTGCAGTCCTCTCGCCCACAAATCAATGAATACTCTTGAAACGGGTTCTGTCAGGATATCTCCGTCAATAATGACAAGACCATACGATATAGACTACCTTGTTTCGGCTGTCAGAAAAATATAGACAAAAGAGAACGGAATGTTTTGGAATAACCTTCCGTTCTCAATGTTTTTTTAAGAAAACGTGAAAAAAACAGTTGAATAAATTCTGCAATGTGTTAAAATATAATTATTACAAAAGAGGAGGCAGGAAAAATTTGTGGTCTGTAATAGTTGATGTATATAATTGGTTTACTGCATTGATGCTCAGTTTCAGGGCTACCGACGTACTTGACATAGTTGCAGTTTCATTTATTATATACAATGTGATAAAAATTGCTCGTGAAACACGAGCCGAACAGCTTCTTAAAGGTATTTTCATCTTGCTTATCGCATTTTCCATATCCCAGATATTCAACCTGAAAATGCTCAATGCCCTGTTCACTTCTTTCTTCCAGTTCTCCATGCTTGCTGTACTTATAGTATTTCAGCCTGAGCTCAGAAGTGCACTCGAACATATCGGCAGAAGCAAGATTGCACGATACTGGAAAGTCTTTTCGTCTTCGGATGATGATGAAGAAAGCCATATCAAACAAATAAAACGCACTATAAACTGTGTTGTCGAAACAGCAAATAATTTCCAGAAATCAAAAACGGGTGCTCTCATGGTCTTTGAAAGACAAACCAAACTCGGAGATATCATAGATACCGGCACTATCGTCAATGCAGAACCCTCTGTTCCGATAATCGGAAATATATTCTTCAACAAAGCTCCCTTGCATGACGGAGCCATGATAATCAGAGACGGAAAAATATATGCTGCCGGATGTATACTTCCCCTGACTAAAAATAACAACAGTGTCAGCGTTGACCTCGGTACACGTCACAGAGCCGCACTCGGACTCAGCGAAAACAGTGATGCCGTTATCGTCGTTGTATCCGAAGAAACAGGCACTATCTCTGTTGTACTCAACGGAGTAATATCAAGGGACTATACAAGAGAATCTCTCAACATCACCCTTGAGGAGCTTCTGGTTCCGAAACCTTCCGAAAAAACCGAAAGAATACCCATAATCCCCGTTATAAAGAAAGGCAGGAAAAATGAGAAAGAAAATAAGTAATTTCAGGCTCGGCAAACTTTTTTATAACGACAAGTTTGTCATGGGCTTCTCCATACTTTTAGCTTTTATATTCTGGCTTTATGTTTCTTCGACCACTCAGGAAGCATCTGTTTTTACCGTGACCGATATCCCCGTAAGCCTTCCCGAGCTTACACATGAACTCAAATATTTCAATGCTCAGGATATCAAGGCGGAGGTAAGGATATCAGGCAATGCCCTTGTTGTTGCCACCGTTACAAGTGATGACATATATATAACAGCAAATGATACGAGCTTTGTAACATCTCCCGGAAATTATACCCTTGACCTCGTTCCAAAAAAAAGCGGTATGAAAAAGGATTATACCTTCGATTCAAGCCCATCTCCATCAAGCGTGAATGTATATGTCGACAGACAGGCCGAACCCCGTGAGATAGAAATAACAGACAAAATAAAAGTATCTTCCGTTGATGAAGGTTCCTATGCCTCTACAACTCTCCTCTCTCAGCAGACTGTAAAGGTTTCGGGAGCCGAATCTGTTGTAAACAGCATCGCTCAGGTATGTGCGGAATATGAATTCAAATCTGCTCTCTCCCAAACTACCGTTGTCACTGCCCCGCTTGTATTCTACGACAGTTCGGGAAACAAAGTTGATACAAGATATATCACTTATGATATCGCAAAGGTAGACGCAACCGTTCCCATACTTAAACTCGTTAATGTTGATATAATCCCCTCTATCACAAATATGCCAGATACCCTGAATATCTCCGACAAAATAACCGTTGACCCTCCGACCATCAGGCTTGCTGTTCCAAACAATGTCAGCGGTATCACGGGGGTTTCGACCGAAAATATAGACTTCTCAAAAGTAACGGCTGATAACAATACTTTTGAAGTCGGTCTTTCGATACCTTCGGGAAGCAAAAATATTGACGGTACAGAAAAAGCCACAATTAAATTTGACATGACAGATATGGAAACAAAAACCTTCTCCGTAACGAATTTCAATGTGATAAACGAAGGTGACGATCAAAGCACATCCGTTTCGACAAAATCTCTCAATGTCACTCTTATCGGTTCAAAAGACCAGCTTCCAAACATAACAGCCTCAAATATCACAGCCGTTATAGATATGTCGGCAAAAGCTCCGAATTTCATCGGCATGGCTGAAATGCCTGTATCTATCAAGATAAACAGCAAATTCAACAGTTGCTGGGCTTACGGCTCATATACCGTTAATGTCACTTCCTCACGCAAATCTGAAACAAATCAGTCCTGATACAAAAAAGCCGCTGTTTATTGAAAGACAGCGGCTTTTCACATATAAAAAATGCCGGCACAGGAATATAAAACTGTACCGGCTTGTTTGTATGTTAACTTGGATAAAAAATCCATCCACATCCGTAAAATACATTTCAGGAATTGCCGCCTCTCGACGGCAAAACGGATATTTTCCTGATCCTGATACTGCGAAATTAGACGGAAGCGTTGAGTTTGCGAGCCAAAGATGATTTCTTTCTTGAAGCTGTATTCTTTTTGAGAATACCCTTTGAAGCTGCCTGATCGATCTTCTTGATAGCAACTCTTACAGCCTGTTCCTTATCGGCAGCGTTTGCTTCAACAGCAGCCTCAGCTTTTTTGAGAGTTGTTTTCAAATTGCTCTTTACAATTTTATTAGCAGCTGTCTTTGCAGCAGCAACTTTTACACGCTTTTTCGCTGATTTAATGTTCGGCATGATACTGACACCTCCTCTTTTCACTTGCGTACAGTTTATTATAACAACATTTAACGCAAATTTCAAGTCTTTTTACAAAAAAATATTATAAAAAAATTATATATTGAAAAATCATTGATTATATGTTAATATTTTCTTTGGCGGAAAGGGGGATTTTCTGAAATGACCGGATTTTCGGGCTGTGAAAGCTGTTCCAACTATGTCTATAATGAAGATTTTGAGTACTATGAATGTCTTGTTAATCTTGACGAGGACGAATATGCCAGATTAATTTCAGGCAATATGTCTTATTGTCCTTATTACAGTTCTGATGATGAATACAGGATAGTTCGCAAACAAATGTAAAAAAGGAGTTTTTTTATGAAATTTAAAGCTCATCGACTCCGTTATCAACATCAAAAAACATTTTAAAGAAAGTATTTTATTTCTTATTCCCGTTGCGGTGGGCGGTGCTTTGGGTATATTCGGATTTTCAAAGCTTCTTAAAGAAATATTGCTTCCGAATTACCCAATGCCTACATTCTTTTTCTTTATAGGTCTTATCCTCGGAACTGTCCCTATGATTTTTAATAAAGTTATGCAAACAAAAGACGGTCAGAAAAAGTTTAATGTATATTCCATAATTCCTTTTGTTGTATTTTTTGCCGTAATGATAGCACTGTCTTTCCTCAATACCGATAATTCTTCATCACAAATACAGCTTGACTTTGTAAGCTGGATATATCTTTTCTTAGGTTCGGCACTTGCCGCTATGTGTATGATAATCCCCGGTGTAAGCGGTTCAATGATACTTATGATACTCGGATTATATTCAAGTGTTCTCGGGGCAGTAGCCGATATTTTCAAGAATTTTTCGGGAAGCATAATGATACTTATTCCTGCCGGTCTCGGAATAATCTTCGGACTTATCGGAGGTGCAAAGCTCATTGATATTTGCCTGAAAAAATTTCCTCAGATGACTTTCGCTGCAATTCTCGGCTTGATGCTCGGTTCTCTCCTGTCTATCTACAATAATTCGGGCTTTCAGTTCAATGTTCAGGGAATTATCGCAGTATTCACACTTTTGCTCGGATTTGCCGTTGCTTTCATCTTCGGGAATGACAAGATAAAAGACAAATTTGCAAAGAAAAAAGAAAATTAAACTTATCAAAAATACCGTCATTCATTTTGGAATGGCGGTATTTTTTTACTTATTCAAATTCAAGAAGCGGGTCATATCTTATTCCTTCATAACGTGTTTCAAAATGCAGATGGGGTCCTGTTGAATAGCCTGTTGTACCTACATATCCGATGACCTGACCTGCCTGAACTTCATCTCCGACATCCACTATCAGTCCCGAAAGATGTGCATATATTGATATTTTTCCGTTCAAGTGGTCTATCATGATGTAATTTCCGTAACCGCCTCCGCAGCCGCAGCTTGCTTCCTTGCCGTAATCATGAGGACAAGTCGTATTCACGGAAAATACGATTCCCGGAGCACACGCTATTACATTTGCACCGTATATTCCCGGACCTGCTATATCTATTGCACCGTGACTGCCGTAATATCTTTCCTCGGCAAACAGTGCCGTAAGATAACTGTATCCCGGACATGGCCATACATATTCACCATTCTCCGAAATGTCAAGTATCTCAGGGTCATTCTGTGCATTGAGTCTGTTCTGCTTTTGCTGTTCTATCAGCTGTGCTATTCTTTCCTGCCTTGCTTTTGCCGCCATTTCCTTATTATATTGGTCAAGGGCTTCTTCAAGAACCTTCTGCCTTTCCTCATTGGCTTTCATATCAAGCCTGAGCTGTTCATTTTCATCAAGGAGTTCTTTTATCAGCTTTTCGTTTTCCTCGGAAAGTTCATTCATCTTTTTCTTGTTTGCTTCAAGGCTTTTCTTTTCTTTTTCTACTTCTTCTTTTTTATTTTTAAGCTCTTTCTGTTCGGCACTGATTATATCCATCTTCTTTTGAAGTTCGTTTATCAGATTGGAATCATAATCGGATACATTCTTCATCATCTGAGATTTGTCTATCAAATCGGAAAAACTCTTTGCTCCGAGTATTATTTCGAGTGATGATGTATCTCCTGCCATATATATAGTACGGAGTCTTGTTCTGAGAAGGTCAAGTCTGTCGGCTACTTCTTCGAGCTTTTTGTCTATCTGTGCCTGTTTCTCTTTTATATCTTTATTCAGACCCGATATTTTTTCATTGCTTTCTTTTATTTTTGTCGTAAGGCTCTGTATCTCTCTCTGAAGTTCTCTCCTGTATGCTCTTTTATCTTTGAGTTCCTGTCTGTTATTTACGATTTCTTCCTGCATCTGAGAGTTTTCATTGGCTATTTCCTCCCTTTCACGGGAATTTTCATCAACATCAAATGCAAATGTATTCTGCATGGTTGCTGCCGAGAACGTTACAGCCAAAGCCGCCATTACCGCAAAAACTTTCATTCTTTTTTTACCAGTCAAGTATATCTCCTCCTTCTTTTCTAAGATATCTTGCTATTGAAATATATCCGCCTATTATTCCTATAAGCAGTCCTATAACCGACATAACTATAAATGTCGGTATCATTATCTGTTCAACCGTGAACGTTGATTCTCCTATAAATCCTATTATTCCCGAGGTCATATCTCTTACAGGGGTATATACTGCACATATCACTCCTGCCGATATGACTCCCGACAATAATCCTATCACCATTGCCTCTATTATGAACGGTACTCTTATAAATGAATTTGTTGCTCCGACAGACTTCATTATGCTTATCTCATGCCCTCTTGAATACATTGTCATTTTTATCGTATTGGATATTATGAACAAAGTAACAAGTGCAAGTATCAGCACTACCCATGAACCGACTATCGTTACAAAATAATTGAGCTTGGTCAGCTTATTCGCTATATCACTTCTGTCACTCACCGATGTGACACCTTTTATTTTCTTTATCCGGTCAACTGTCTGCTTATACTTCGACAGGTCTTTCAGCTTTACTTTATACGCATTTCCGAAAGGATTTCCGTCATCCTGCATACTTTCATATATATTGCCGAGAACTTCCTTATACTTCTGTATAGCTTCATCTCTTGAATAAAAGCTGTAACTGTCTATATTGCTTATCCTGCCGAGCTGCTGACCCAATTTTATCGAATCAAGGTCATTCATTTCATAGTCAAGATATACCGTTATCTGGTCATCATCACCTATTTTTGATATGAGAGATGTCACATTAACGGATATGAGTGAGGCTGCACCCGTTATTATAAGACATGATACGAGCACTATGACCGAGGCAAGCGACATCATCCTGTTTGTCCATATATTCTTGAAGCCTTCTTTTATCAAATAAAAAATTTTCATTTTTTATCCTCCTCCGTTTCCGTTTTTTTATTATGGTACTTTGTCGGATAATTTTCATCACTTTTTATTTCACCGTCTTCAATAGTTATGATTCTTCCTCCGAATTCCTTTACAAGCTCATGTTCATGTGTGACTATTATTACAGTCGTACCGGCTTTGTTTATATCAACAAGAAGTTTCATTATATCAAAGGAAAGTTCGGGGTCTATATTTCCCGTCGGTTCATCCGCTATTATCATTTCAGGCTTATTCACCAATGCCCTTGCAAGGCTGACTCTCTGCTGTTCTCCGCCCGATATCTCACCGGGCTTTCTTTTTTCCTTGCCTTCAAGTCCGACCTGTCTGAGCACTTCTTTGACACGTTTTTTTATTGCCCTTTCGGGGCTTCCTATTACTCTCATTGCAAATGCTGTATTATCATATACATTCATCTTTGCGATAAGTCTGAAATCCTGAAATACTATACCCATCTTTCTGCGGAGATAAGGTATCTTTCTGCGTCGTATCTTCATCAGGTCATAACCGCTCACTTTTATCTTTCCGAAACTCGCCTTTTCCTCTCTTATCAGCAATTTCAAAAATGTACTCTTGCCTGCTCCCGACGGTCCTACTATAAAAACAAACTCTCCCTTATTTATATCAAGACTGATATTTTTAAGAGCTTCTGTTCCGTTGGGGTACACCTTTGAAACATTTTCAAGATGTATCATTTTTTCTTTGTTCCTTTCACAATATTCTTATTTTTTCGGCAGTTTTTTAAAAAAAACTACACCACTTTTATTATACTCTATATAACTTATTCCGTCAAATGATATTTTTAACCTAAAAACATATTTTTTGTACTGATGCGGCAAGGCTGAAATAACCTTGACATTGTAAATTGATAATGATATACTGAAATCAAATAAAATTGTATTACAATAGAGCGAAAACCAAGCCGTCTTGAGCGAAAAGCTATGCGTAGGCGGGGAAGTATGTCAGTCTTCTGTCATTTTGTAGCTTTCGGGGAGAGTAAATAAACTGATATCGGGAGATGATGAAATATCGGTTATTTCTATAACGGATTTTTTGTTATCCTCGTCATAGCTTACAATATAGACAGGCAGGTTATTTTCAAAGTAGACCTTGATGATTTTATCATCCGCACTGTATTCATCAAAATCATAATTTTTTCCGTTGTAGTTTTCCGAACCGTTTTTGCTGTATTTCAGGGAGCTAAGACCGAAACTTGATGAAATATAAGAAATTATCTGATTGGCGAAGTCATTTTGAGTATAATTGCTTTCGGTATCTTTGATTTCGGGCAAATGCTCGGAAGAATAAGCACCGCCCGTTTTTGAAACGGTCTGATTTTTGTCATCAACGAGAAATGTTCCTTCAGAGTTTTGGATTATCTTGACGGAGTTTTCACCGACAGTAAATTTTTCCATGATACCGTTGTCACCCCGTGCCATTTCAGCTTGGAAAGAAACACTTACTCCCCTGAATAATGCTATATTTCCGTTTACGTTCATGAAGATGTTTTCATTTTGGAGAATATTTTTTAAAGCATTTTGTGATTGTTCACCAAGTTTGTTTATATCAACGGCTTTTTCGATTATCTTTTTGGAGTATTCGGAGATTTTGGAGGCATTTTCCGAAATGTTGCTGACTTCGGAAGTTTGAACTGAAGATTCGGAAGAACTTTCGAGAGAACTTTCGGGATGACTTGGTGTAATTGGCGGTTTTTCTGAAATTTGTGATGTTACAGTTTCCGAAACATTTTCAGAAACATTGTCGGAAATCTTTGAGGATTCATTGTTGTTTTTATGACATGATGTAATTGATAAAGATAATAAGACGGCAAATAATAACAAAGCAGTTTTTTTCATAGAGATGTACTCCTTTATAGGTTATTAAAGAATTATAGCACATAAATAATTTTGATACAATAATTTTCAAAAGAATTTTGTCAAAGGAAATTATTGGAATTTTGTTGCATAAATTTGGATTATGTATTAAAATAGAAGCAAAAAAGAAACGGAGTTTTGTTATGTATAAGAATTATATATTTGATTTGTATGGAACTTTGGTAGATATAAATACGAATGAGTGGAAGCCGAGCCTTTGGAAAAATATGTCGGTGATATATTCAATGAACGGTGCAAACTACACTCCCAATGAGCTCAAAAAGGCATATTGGAAGTATCTTAGCGAGCAGATAGAGGCTATACCGTCGGAAAAATATACCACAAATCCCGAACCGCAGATAGAATATGTTTTTCAGAGAATGTTCACCGAAAAAGGTGCGGAATGTTCACTGGAGCTTGCAAAGTCAATGGGAGTTACATTCAGGGCATTGTCATTGAAGTATATAAAATTATATGACGGAGTGCATGAATTATTCGATAAGATACATTCGACAGGCGGAAAAGCATATCTTCTGTCAAATGCACAAAGGATATTTACAGAGCCTGAAATTCGTATGCTCGGGATATATGATGAATTTGAAGATGTGATAATATCATCTGATGTGGGCTGTGCAAAGCCTGATATAAAATTCTATCAGCATATTCTGAAAAAGCATAGTCTTGACCCAAAAGAAAGCATTATGATAGGTAATGACTATATAACGGATATAAAAGGGTCATACAATGCGGGTATAGATTCATTGTATCTGCATACTAATATTTCTCCTGAGATAAAAGGGGAGCTTTTGGCGAAATATCAGATAATGAGCGGAGATATTTTTGAAGCTATCGACGTTCTTTTTAAATAAAAATAAAATCCCGACTTGCATACAGCACCTATTTTTCTCTAATCAAACCCAAAAGTACGGTAAATATGCATATTTTAGAAATTTGAAAATGACATTTTGGGATTTTCAAAATCCCAATCCAAGAAATATGCACACATAAATCGCACTGATACAGGACTGTTTTAGGTGCCGTGTGCAAGTCGGGATTTTAAAAATATTATTAATGAGGTGTAAAAAATGTTTGGTGACGATTTGAAAGAAGCAAAGAAATTTATGGGAAATCTCGTAAACGGTATATCGACAGGGATATCAACGGGTATATCGAATATTGCCGAGGGAAAGAAGATAGGCTTTATAGGAGCAGGAAATATGGCAACGGCAATAGTCAAAGGGCTTTTGAAATCGGGTAAGCTTGTAAGTGAGATATATGTTTATGACTGCAATGTCAGACAGCTTAAGAAAATGGCAGACATGGGCGTGAATATAATGTATATATCAGAGGAACTCGTTGAAAAGTGTGATATAATCGTTCTTGCAGTAAAGCCGCAGAATTATGATGAAGTGCTTGAAGAAATAAAGCCCTCTGTAACTGATAAGAAAGTATTTGTGACGATAGCGGCAGGAATTTCAATAGAGTATGTCCGTAAAGGACTTGGTGCGGAGTGTCCTATGGTAAGGGTAATGCCGAATACACCGTTGCTTTTGGGAAAAGGTGCAACAGCAATGTGCCGTTCCGATAATATATCTGATGAAGACTTTGAGGAAGTTTATGATATGTTCGCAAATGCGGGAGAAGTTGCAGTTATCCCCGAAGAACAGATGAATGCAGTTATAGCGGTAAACGGAAGCAGTCCGGCTTATGTATATCTTTTTGCAAAGGCAATGATAGACTATGCAGTGTCGGTTGGAATTGACAAGGATGTTGCGTTGAATCTCGTGAGCAAGACATTTGAGGGAAGTGCGGCAATGCTCCGTTCAAGCGGAAATACCCCCGACGAACTTATCGAAAAAGTATGTTCAAAGGGCGGAACTACAATAGAAGCAGTGAAAGTTCTCAATGATAACAATGTGTCACAGATAATAGCTGATGCAATGGCGGCTTGTACAAAGAGAGCCGAGGAATTGGGCAAATAAATTTCCTATAAAAAATAAAAGCGGCTGAAATAAAATTCAGTCGCTTTTTGATTTTGTTATCAAAGACCGAGCATTGCAAGAATATCGGATTTAGGTCTTACACCGACTCTTGTATCAATGTTTTTTCCGTTCTTGAATACAACAAGTGTAGGGATACTCATGATACCGAACTGTTGTGCAAGCTCCGACTGTTCGTCAACGTTTATCTTGCCTACCTTGATATTGGAATATTCGTTTGATATTTCCTCGACAACGGGTGATAACATTCTGCACGGACCGCACCATGAAGCCCAGAAATCGAGCAGTACGGGTACAGGGGACTGTAAAACTTCTTTATCAAAATTCTGACTTGTAATTTCAATAGCTGACATTTTAATTAACTCCTTTATGATATGATTTAGCTGACAGATAGATTATCATTTTTTCTTTTTTTTATTCTTAGATTTGACCTGCGGTTCAGCGGCATATTTTACAAATGCTTTGTAATTGATGAGAGCCTTGACAAAATGCGGGTGCTTTTCAGTGAATTCAGGTTCTTTTTCGGGATGCTTTATGATATAATCCTCCTGCTGTTTGGCATATATGCTTGACAGGTTCAGAATGAAAATTATAATATAAAGTATTATCGAAAGTACAGCACCTCGTCCGACAAACGGATAAAGAACGGCAAATATTACAGCAAGACATACAATTGCTCCCACCATGCAGATAATGTGTTTGAGGTGGCTTCTTTTGTCAAAGCAGAGTACCATGAAGCAGACAAGCGGTATACCGGCAAGTATCATGGCAAACATTGAATGGGAGATGGTATTTCCGAGACTTTTTATATTGCCGAGAGATTCTCCTATCGCACCGCCGAGAAGCATCTGAAGGACACTTTGGGAAACAACGACAGATGCACGGAGAGTTTTCTGGGCATTGAGCAGAGCTTTGTTCAGAGCCTGTACGGATTCGGAAGTGTACGGACGTTTGTTGAGGTTTCTGACTTCATCAATAAGTTCGGCAAGTGGTCTTGCGTCGATACCTTGCGAAACAGTATATGACCATTGGAAATTAGCTGAACTGAGAGCCATAACATTTGTCTGTGAAACAGGCAATTTGGAAGATTCGCTTTCGGACTTTATCTCTATTTTTTCAAGGTTATCCAAAGCGGTACGGAGTTCTTTTTCCGCATTGTTGAGTTCTTCCTGTGAAGGCGATTTGCTGTAAGCTTCATTTGCAGCAGTAGTTATTTCAAGGTCTTCGGTTATATAAAGCCTGGCACTCAAAAAAGGTGAGCTTAATAGAAGTATACACAGAACAAAGCATATTATAAGGCAAATCCTGATAATATATGATGGAGTTGCAAGAGCACGCTTTTTTTTAGGCTTGTTTATGACTTTTACTTCCCTTTTCTTTTCTTTTTCGTTGTTATTCATACAGAGCCGAATTTCTCCTTGTAGTTTTTGATGGTAGCTTCGATGATAGCGAGAGCTTCCTGTTTGCCTTTGACTTCGTCAACGACAGTTTCTTTGTTTTCGAGAGCCTTATAGACTGTGAAGAAGTGAGTCATTTCTTCAAAGATATGCTTGGGAAGTTCGGAAATATCTGTATATTCGTTGTAAGTAGGGTCGTTGAAGGGGATAGCGATAATTTTTTCGTCATTTCTGCCGTTGTCAAGCATAGTGATAACGCCTATGGGATAGCATTGGATGATGGTAAGAGGTACTATCGGTTCGGAGCAGAGGACAAGGACATCGAGCGGATCAAGGTCATCAGCGTATGTACGGGGGATAAAGCCGTAGTTTGCAGGGTAATGTGTAGAGGTATGAAGTATACGGTCAAGTTTGAGCAGACCGCTTTGTTTATCAAGTTCATACTTTGTTTTACTGCCTTTGGGAATTTCGATAACGACCATAAAATTATCGGGATTGATTCTTGATGAATCCATATCATGCCAGATATTCTGCATAAAGATTATCTCCTTTTATAAAAAATTAAAATTTACAAGGTAATTATAACATAATAATTGTCAAAAAACCATAGTTTTTGGTAAAAAAATGCAAAAAACAGTGCAGGAATTTTTTATCGTTCCTGCACTGTTCGATTATTTATCAGTCTTCGGAAGAAGTATCTTCTTCTTTTTCAGCCGAAACAGCTTTTTTTGTATCGTTGGTGTTTTTCTTTTCTTTTTTGGATTTCTTTGATGTGCCGTTTTTCTTTTTCTCGGCTTTTACTTTTGCCTGATGATTTTTCCACAATACCCACAGAGGAGCGGCAATGCAGAGAGATGAATATGAACCTGAGATAAGACCTATCATCATAGGAAGTGCAAAGCTGATAATTGAGCTTATACCGTAGATAAGTGAAACAACGAGAACAGAGCCTATTGCTATGATGGTAGTGATGGAAGTACAGATAGTTCTTGTAAAGCACTGGTTAAGACTGCTATTTACAAGTTCGGCAGTTGTGGTTTTTGGACCTGATTTTCTTCTGTTTTCACGTACACGGTCATAGATAACGATAGTATCGTTGAGAGAATAGCCGAGTATCATGAGTACAACGGCAATAAAGTTGTCATTGAGCGGCATTCTGAATATTACAAAAGTGAAGTAAACTATGATAAGGTCATGTATAAGTGCAACGACTGCCATGACACCTGCCGAAAGACCACCTATTTTTCTGAAACGTATCGCTACATAGAATATCATCAGTACAGCAGCGATTATAACAGCGATAATACATTTCAGGAAGAAGTTTGCACCCTTTGAAGCATCAACTGCAGTAGAGGATTCTTCTGCGAAGCTGTTATCGGGATATTCTTTTTGCAGAGCATCTGTGATAGCCTGTTTATGTTCGATTGATACAGCTTTGTTGCCCGTAAACTGGAGAGAGATGATGTGTTTTGTATCATCATTTGAACTTGCGGCAAGGTTTTCACTGTATGAAAAGTCCACTTTTTCATTCTTGAGAGCGTCAATGCCTTTGAGAGTATCTTTGACGGTTTTTTCGACTGCAGTGTGAGCGGGTTCACCGCCAAAGTTGTATTTTATGATAGTACCGCCTGTAAACTGTATATCAACGATAGTCGGGAGCAGTACAAGGTTGAGGATAAGGCATACAAGCATTATTCCGAGAGAGATGCAGAAGAATATTTTTGACTTTTTTACAAAATCTATATGGAATTTCTGTCGCATCATGACTTAGCACCTCCATATAATTTTTTATTTCTGAGGAACTTATATCCTGAAGCTGAGCGGAGCATAAGTCTTGAAGCTGCAACACCCATGATGAAGTTGGAGATAACGCCGACAAGGAGAGTATAACCGAAAGCGTATATAAGACCGGTCGTTGAAACACCGAACAAAGATGAAAGGATATTAGCCGGACCAAATACGAGTATAAGTATAACGGCAACGATTATAACGGTGATGTTTCCGTCGAATATAGCTGAGAAACTGCCTTTTGTACCGTTTCTGATACAGCCGTCAAGAGTTTTGCCTGTCCAGAGTTCATCTTTGATTCTTTCGGCAGTGATGATATTTGCGTCAACGCCCATACCGATTGAGAGAATAAGACCTGCAATACCGGGAATTGTCATGGTAAAGCTCGGGAATATTGTGAAATATCCCGAAACGGCCATTATAGAAATAGACAACTGACCGATAAGAGCTATAAAAGCGATAAAGCCGGGGAGTCTGTACATAATGAGCATAAATGCACAGATAAGAGCAAGAGCGACTATTGCAGAGATACCCATAGCCTGTAAAGCGTTGCTGCCGAGAGAAGGACTTATAGTACCGTAGCTTTCAACAACGAGCTTGAAGGGCAATGCACCTGCATTGATTTTATTAGCAAGAGCAGTAGCACTCTTTGAAGTGAAATTGCCTGTAATTACAGCACTTCCGCTGTCGATAGCTTCGTTTACGGTAGGAGCCGAAAGCAGTTCATCATCCATCCAGATAGATATTTGCTGACCTACATAATTTGATGTAGCCGTTTTGAATTTTTCTTTTCCTTCGTCATTGAATTCAAGACCTACAACATACTGTGCTGCCGAGCTTGTATTTCCCTGCTGATATGTAGCATAGGCACGTTTTACATCTTTACCTGTGAGAAGAACCTCGCCCGAGGATTCTGTACCGCCTTTGAATGAAAGTTCTGATGTAGAAGCGAGTTCGGCGATAGCAGCGTCAGGGTCATAATCCTTTTCATCGGATTTCCACGGGAAACGAATAGTTATCCTGTCGTGTTCATAGTCGGGATAAACTTCATAGTCGGTGATGTTCTGACCGACAAGACGGGAGTCAAGTATGCCCTTGACATCTTCCATTTGAGTTTCATCAGCGTCAATGCCGTCAGCAGGTGCAAAAACCGCTTCAACACCGCCGTTGATGTCGATGCCCCATCGAATATCGTTGATACCTTTGATATATGTGACATCAAAGTCACCGTTTTCACCGTATACACCGAATATAGATGTATATGCCAAAGCAAGTATCAGAACAAATACGATGAAGAACACCGGTTTGCCAATTTTTTTCATACGGTATCCTCCAATATGTTTATATTAGTGTCAGTCCGTTTATCGTCAAACGAACATATCAAGATTAATTATATATATTTTGTCTATAAAAGTCAAATATTTTTTAATTAAATATGTCAAAAGTTTTTTGAAAATGCAATAAAAAAAGGAGAAATTTTCATTAAAATACTATGTGCAGATATTTGAAAATAAAAATACACAAAAAATATGTTGGATTTTTGTCAAAATCAAAGAGCCGGACTGTTTTATAAGTCCGGCTGAACAAAGATTATTTTACAAGCTTTTCAAGAGCAGCTATCTTCACACATACGCAGAATATATTCATGGCTGTTTCGAGTTCATCAACGGGGGGATAGGTGGGAGCAACACGGATATTGCTGTCTTTTGGGTCTTTGCCGTATGGATAGGTAGCACCTGCACCTGTGAGGACAACGCCTGCCTCTTTGCAAAGAGCTACGACTCTTTTAGCACAGCCGTCCATAACATCAACGCTTACGAAATAACCGCCGTTCGGTTTAGTCCACTGAGCAATACCAAGGTTGCCAAGTTCTCTTTCGAGGGTATCGGTTACCATGTTGAAACGTGGCTGCAAAACAGCTTTATGCTTCTGCATATGAGCAAGAACACCGTCAAAGCTTTTGAAGTAGTTTACATGACGGAGCATATTAAGTTTATCATAGCCGATAGTTTGGAAATTGTAGCGTTTTTTGAGGAGTGCGAGATTATTTTCGGAAGCTGCAAGAGCAGCAACGCCTGCACCGGGGAAAGTTATCTTTGAAGTAGAGCAGAATTCAAAAGCCATATCTTCTTTGCCGTTCTTTTTAAGTTCATCAAATATATTGAGGAGAGTATCGGGAGTATCGCTTACATCATGGATTATATACGCATTGTCCCACATGATTCTGAAATCCTTGGCAGCGGGTTTCAAAGCAGCGAATCTTCTGACAGTTTCATCTGAGTAAGTGATACCCTGAGGATTTGAATATTTAGGCACACACCAGATACCTTTTATTGAGCTGTCCTCACTGACAAGTTTTTCCACCATGTCCATATCGGGACCTGTTGAAGTCATGGGAACGGTTATCATTTCTATATTGAAATACTGAGTAATACCGAAATGTCTGTCATATCCGGGGGCAGGGCAGAGGAATTTCAGTTTTCCTTGATTTCCCCATACATTTTCCATCATGCAGGCGATAGTGTCGAACATCATGTTAAGGCTTGAATTTCCGCCTACCATAACATTTTTCATGTCAACACCGAGCATATCGGCAAAAAGCTGACGAGCTTCGGCGATACCTTCAAGACCGCCATAGTTGCGGCAATCGGGACAGTCGGAAGTTTTGAAATTTGTTTCGGGAGTGAGAGCATAGAGAAGGTCGTTTGAAATATCAAGCTGAGCAGAACCGGGCTTTCCTCTTGCCATATTGAGGGAAAGTCCCTGAGCCTTGTAATTTTCATAATAGCCTTGGAGTTTTTCAAGCTCCTTGCAAAGAGCGTTTTTGTCCATAGATGAATAATTCGGCATTGTAAAAGTCCTCCTAAAAAATAATGCAAAAATTAATTAAAAAACCTACATTATTCTAATATATACCGTTAAAAAATGCAAGTTAATTTTTTAAAACTTGCAAAATTCATTGTTTTAACAAATATTGAAGCAAAAAGTGACAAATTTTTGATACATAATTCCCAATGCTCAGGCATAACTTTTTAGAGTGGAATTCTGAAAGCGGAGAGTGGAGCAGATGTTTCTTAAAAGAGGAATTATTATAACGATATGTATTCTGACAATAATTATGACATCTTCGTGCAGACGGGCAGCACCGGCTTGTGCAAAAGATGAGATTGCTTTATATCAATGGCAGATAGAAGATATATCGGGGGAAAATAAGGGTATAGTTTCATTCGCTGAGGGAAAAATAAAAATATCCGATAAAAAATTGGATTTCAGCGAGGATTGTATAATAGAGGATAGTAAGATAATAGTAAATTCAAATAATTACGGAGTTATTTCGCTTGACTATAAAATGCACGGAGATATTCTTGAATTGGAATATTTCGGTAAAAAAATAACCCTCAAGAAAAAATAATTTTAATGTTAGTGCAAAATAGACGAATTTGAAATTGTAAATTTGTGATAAATGCAAGTCAAAAAGCAGTTTATTTTATAAGCCGGAAATGATATAATTAAAAGGAATACAGCAGTGTCTTTCAAAGGCAAATCCAACTGCTGATTTTTTAGAGAAGGAGACAGAAATTCTATGAACACTAAAAGAATTTCCAAAAGTGTCGTAGCTGTCGTTCTCACAATGATAATGGCATTGAGTTGTTTTGTTATGCCCGGTATAGTAAATGCGGCTGAAACAACAACGGTAAATATCCACTATCTTCGTGATGACGGAGCATACGGTGACTGGGATGTGTGGGCATGGGCTGACGGACTTGAGGGTGCGGGCTATGCTTTCACAGACAGCGGTGATGCAAACGGTGCAGTTGCTACCGTGACTATCACAGAAGCTACTCCGAGCCTCGGCTTTATCGTAAGAAAGCCCGACTGGAGTGCAAAAGACCCCGATGGTGACCGCAAGGTCGACCTCAGCTCGGTAGTTGCAGGCACAGTTGATGTATACTGCGTTGCAGGTTCAGAGCTTGACGATTATACAGTAAACTATGACAAGGCTGTTATGGGTCTTAAAATCAAGACGGCAAATGCAACTTCAAAAACAGAAGTTGAATTTACTCTCACAAAGACCCCCGATGACGGTGATGTTATCACAACATCAGATTTTACAATCGTAAGTGCAGGCGGTCAGAATGTAGCAATTTCATCTGTTGAGATGACTTCTGCAAGTGCAGGAAAGCTCACTCTCGGTGAAGAAGTTGACTATTCAAAAGAGTATAGTATTTCTTTCAGAGATACTTCCATTAAACTCACACTTCCGGATTATTTCTCAAGTGCAGAGTTTGAAGATGCTTATACATACACAGGCAACGACCTCGGTGTAACTTTCGCTGACGGTTCAACACAGTTCCGTGTATGGGCTCCGACAGCTGAAAAGGTTGAACTCAACATCTATGCTGAGGGCAACGGCGGCGAAGCTGAACAGACATCAGTAATGCAGAAGGATGTAAAAGGTACATGGATTCTCGTTGCAAACGGCAATCTCAGCGGCAAATATTACACCTATAACGCATATTTTGACGGCAAAACAAACATGGATATCGTTGACCCCTATGCAAAATCAGTGGGCGTAAACGGTAAAAGAGGTATGATTCTTGACCTTGACTCAACCGACCCTGACGGCTGGAACAGCGATTCAAGACATACTTATGAAAATCTTACAGATATGGAAATATACGAAGTGCACGTAAGAGATTTCTCAGTCAGTGCAGACAGCGGTATTTCAGAAGCAAACAAGGGCAAGTATCTTGCTTTCACAGAAAGAGGAACAACTGTTAACAATGAAGGCAATACTAAGACAGGTGTTGACCACCTTGTTGACCTCGGTGTTACATCAGTACACATTCTCCCGTCTTACGACTACGGTTCGGTAGACGAAACAAAACTCGAAACCAAAGCACAGTATAACTGGGGTTATGACCCTGTAAACTACAATGCACCCGAAGGCTCTTATTCATCAGACCCGTATCACGGTGAAGTAAGAGTCAATGAATACAAGCAGATGGTAAAAGGTCTGCATGATGCAGGTCTTGGTGTTATCATGGACGTTGTTTACAACCATACATACAATACACAGTACTGCTTCAATCAGCTTGTTCCCGGATACTTCTACAGACCCGGTCAGAATACATCAGGCTGCGGCAATGATGTAGCTTCCGAGCGTTCAATGGTAAGCAAATTCATCGTTGATTCTGTAAAATACTGGGCAGACGAGTATCACCTTGACGGTTTCCGTTTCGACCTCATGGGTATCCTTGATGTTGATACAATGAACGCTGTTCGTGCAGCAGTTGACGAGATAGACCCGTCTATCGTTATCTACGGCGAAGGCTGGAACATGGGTTCTGTTCCTACAAAAAATGTAAAAATGGCTAACTACACAAATGCTTCTCTTACACCCGGTATCGCATATTTCAGTGATACTATCCGTGATACGATAAAAGGCAGCGTATTTGATGCAGAAGAAAAAGGCTATGTAAATGGTGATTCAAAGCACTACAAGGCTATTGTAAACGCTGTACAGTACACAAAGAAATGGTGTCCTTCACCGACACAGATAATCAACTATGCAGATTGTCACGACAACCTCACATTGTGGGATAAGATCCGTTCATCAAACGGTGATGACAGCGAAGAAGATCAGATTCGTCAGAACAATCTGGCAGCAGCTATCATTCAGACAGCTCAGGGTATCCCGTTCATGATGAGCGGTGAGGAATTCCTCCGTACAAAGACAAAAGCAGACGGAACTTATGAGCATAACAGCTATGCTTCACCCGATTCCGTAAACGAACTCAATTATTCAAGAATAGAAGAATATCAGCAGGTATATGACTACTACAAGGGTCTTATCGCATTCCGTAAGGCTCATCCCGCACTCAGAATGACAAGTGCAGATGATGTAGCAAGCACATTCACATCACTTGTTGATACAAATGCCGAAAAGGGCGTTGCTGTATATTCCATCAAGGGCGGCGTAAACGGCGAAGAAGCTGAAGAAATCGTTGTTATTTACAACCCACTTTCAACTGACACTGTTGTAACTCTCCCCGAAGGTGAATGGGATATATATGTAAATGATGAATATGCAAGTGCAGATTGGGCACTTGATACTGTATCAGGCACTGTAACAGTACCGAGAATTTCAGCAATGGTACTTGTAAAAGGCTATACACCTGACATTCCGCTTCCGTTTGATGTTAAATACGGTATCGTAGGCAACATGACAGACTGGGGACAGAAGTCCGACTATCCGATGGTAGACCTTTCTGCTTTCAAAGATATGCTCAAAGAATTGGCAGAATCATTTGGCGTTGATGTAAATGACGCTGATTTCAAGGATAGTGATTTGGATATAATCAACGGTCTCCACTACGGAGCAACAGAGGTTCTTGAGCCGGGTGATTATGAATTCAAGGTTCGTGCTTACAACGACAGCACATGGAGCGAGAGCTACGGTGTTTATGAACCCGATTATGACCGTACGAACAACAGTCAGACCAATGTTAAAGTTACTTTGACAGAACCGTCTGTTATAATCGTTCTCCTTGATACAAGCGGTGAAGATGAAATGCTTTGGCCTGTAACATATACAGTTGTACCTCAGACTGTAATAGACAATACTCCCGAAGATTACAAGCCTGATTTTGTATTCACAGGCAAGGAAGGTACAGAGCCGAAAGTTCTTGAACTTATAAACAACATGGATCAGCCTTCAAAGCCGTCTGATGAACCGTCACAGACATCTGAACCGTCTCAGACCTCAGAGCCTTCACAGACATCAGAACCTTCACAAACTTCTGAAACATCACAGAATTCACAGACATCTCAGACTTCTCAGACATCACAGACAAGTAATACAACAAACAACAGCACAACAGGTACTCCTGTAAATACAGGTGACAATACAAATGTATTTGCTATATTTGCAATAGCAATGGCTGCTTGTCTTGTATCACTCAGTCGTTACAAGTCATCAAGAAGAAAAGAAAGATAAAATTTCCCTGCTTTTTGACAAAAAATAAAATCTCCCCAAAAGCATAGTGCTTTTGGGGGATTTTTTTGTATTTTTGCAAGAATTTTAATAATTGACTGTTAATTTAAAAAATGATGTGCTATAATGTAATGAGCACTAAAAGATTAGGAATAAGAGGGATTTTTAATATGGATAAGAGAGAAAATTTAAGGAATGTAGCAATTATAGCCCACGTTGACCACGGCAAAACAACACTTGTTGACCAACTTCTTTTGCAGAGCGGTATATTCAGGGCAAATGAGGCTGTTGCGGAACGTGTGATGGATTCCAACGACCTTGAAAGAGAAAGAGGAATAACTATCCTTTCAAAGAATACCGCTGTTATGTACAAGGATACTAAGATAAATATAGTAGACACTCCCGGACACGCTGATTTTGGCGGAGAAGTGGAAAGAATACTGATGATGGTCGATGGTGTATTGCTCTTGGTAGATGCGTTTGAGGGCTGTATGCCCCAGACGAGATTCGTTCTGGAAAAGGCTCTCGCACTCGGTAAAAAACCTCTTGTTGTAGTGAATAAGATAGACCGTCCCGGAGCAAGACCCGAAGAAGTTGTTGATGAAGTCCTTGACCTGTTCATAGAGCTCGGTGCAGATGAAGACCAGCTTGAATTTCCTGTTGTATATGCTTCGGGCAGGGCAGGCTATGCTTCACTTGACCCGCATACCAAGGGAACCGACATGAAACCGCTGTTTGAGAAAATACTTGAAGAAATTCCCGCACCACAGGGCGACATGAACGGACCTTTGCAGCTTTTGTTCTCAAATATAGACTATGATGAATATGTCGGCAGGATAGGCATAGGCAGAGTTGAAAGAGGAAGCTGCAAAGTCGGACAAAACATAACTCTTTGTCATAATGACGGCAGCCGTAAAAATGCAAAAATAACCAAACTGTATCAGTTTGAGGGCTTGAAAAGAGTTGAAAGCGAAACGGCAAGCCTTGGAGATATAGTTGCGGTTTCGGGCATAACCGACCTCAACATCGGTGAAACAGCCTGTGACCCCGAACATCAGGAGCCTTTGCCTTTTGTCAAGATAGACGAGCCTACCGTATCAATGCTCTTTATGGTCAACAACAGTCCTTTTGCAGGCAGAGAGGGCAAATATGTAACTTCAAGAAATATCCGTGCAAGACTTTTCAAAGAGGTTGAAACAAATGTTGCAATGAGAGTTGAAGAAACGGATTCAGCCGATACTTTCAAGGTATCCGGCAGAGGCGAACTGCATTTGTCCATTCTCATTGAAACTATGAGAAGACAGAATTATGAATTTCAGGTATCAAGACCGAAAGTAATCATGAAAGAAGTCAACGGCAGACTTCAGGAACCAATGGAATTGCTGATGATAGAAGTACCGGATAATTATGTCGGTGCGATAATGGAAAAGCTCGGCTCAAGAAAAGCCGAATTGATAAACATGGGTACAAGGGAATCAGGCATTACTCATATAGAATTCCGTATACCGTCAAGGGGTCTTATGGGATACCGCCCCGAATTCATGACGGATACAAACGGAAACGGTATAATGAATCATATATTTGACGGCTACGAGGACTACAAAGGCGAGATACAGTCACGTACACAGGGCTCGCTGATAGCACATGAAGCCGGTGAAAGCACAGGCTACGGCTTGTTTGCGGCACAGGACAGGGGAAGACTTTTTATAGGACCCGGTGTTGAAGTGTATGAGGGAATGATAGTAGGAGCAAATCCGAAAAATGAGGATATGGTCGTGAATGTCTGCAAGAAAAAGCACGTTACAAATACCCGTGCGGCAGGCTCAGACGAGGCACTCAAGCTGACACCGCCTACGATACTCAGTCTTGAACAGTCACTTGAATTTATCAATGATGATGAATTGGTGGAGGTGACACCAAAATCTATCCGTATGCGAAAAATGATTCTCAATAAGGAGCAGCGTCTTAAAGCCCAGAGCAGGGGAGGCTGATGTATGAATTATGTAATAGTTGATCTTGAATGGAACGGTGATTACAGTAAAAAAATAGGTGGTTATATAAATGAGATAATAGAGTTCGGAGCGATAAAGCTTGATGAGAATATGCAGATAATAGGTCAGTTCTCGACGCTTGTAAAGCCCGAACTCACCAAAAGACTGCGTTCAAGGGTAAAAGATCTGACATCATTGACAAATGATGATTTGAAGCGTGGAAATCCGTTTCCCTACGCTTACAGCAAATTTAAAAAGTTTGCCAAAAACTGTGTTATAATGTCATGGAGTACGAGTGATATAGTAACGCTTGGTACGAATTGTCAGTATTATCTTAAAAACAGCAGATTGGATTTTATAAAAAAATATGTCGATCTTCAATTGTACTGTCAGGAAATGATGGGGATAGGCAGCAAAAATCAGATAGGTCTTGTGGCAGCCGCTGAAATGCTTGGTCTGAATGTAGATGATATACCTCATCACAGGGCTGTCGGGGATTGTATCGTATCGGCAAAATGTCTTCAAAAGCTGTATTCCAAGGGTGCAATGAAGGCATACATACAGAATGCGGAATGTGATGAATTCTACGATAATCTTGAGTCGCATACATCCTATGTTTATAATATGGAGAATCCTCTGATAGATAAAAGCATGATGACGATAAACTGCAATATCTGCGGAGCAAGGGCAGATATACAAGAGCCTTGGGAACAGAAAAACAAATCCCTTTACGCATATTTTGAATGTCCCGAGTGTCATAATAATTTCAGGGCGAAAATACAATTCCGCAAAAAACAGAACAGATTGATACCCGTAAAAAAGATATCTGTTCCGAACAGTGATGATGAAACAGAAAAACAGAAGTCTGAATAATATCGGACTTCTGTTTTTTTCATTGCAATTTATTTTTCTGACTTGGATTTTTTATTGATATCTTCATTCAGTTTTACGAACATATTTGACAAAGGCTTGTAAATTAACATGGTGACTATTGCATCAATAATGCCCTTGACGAAAGTGAACGGGAGATTGAATATCAGGAGAGATTTTATAATATTGTCGGATGCGGGCAGGATAGCTGTATATGCCTTGATGATAGGTTCTGATGAACCTTTGAAAAGAACAACAGCATAAGCAGGATATACAATGAAATAGTTTATTGCAACGCTGAATGCCGCCATAGCCAAAGCACCTATGATGCAGGCAATGAGAGCGGTTTTCTTTGTTTTATTGTGTTTATATATTATTCCGGCAGTAAATGCAAAAACAGCCCCCATGAGGAAATTTGCCAATTCACCTATACCGGCTGAATTGCCGAAAGGAAGGTGAATAAGATTTTTTAAAAGACAGATGATAACTCCATATAACGGACTTATGACAAAAGCCCCTATCAGTTCGGGAATATCCGAAAAATCCAGCTTTATAAAGGGCGGCATGATAGGAATAGGAATTTCAATATACTGCAAAACAACGGCTACGGCTGTAAGCATTGCAGTAATTGCGATTTTCGTGGTATTGCTCTTGTTTCTTGATGATTGATTTGTCATAAAAAAGACCTCCAAAAAAGATATGATATTTATTTTGGCTGTCAACAAAAAAAGCCCGTGCAAAAAGCAGGGGCGTAATTTATACACGAATGTATAATATCTTCTTTCATCCGGACTATACCGTCGGCATCGGAATTTCACCGATTCAGCAGAAAAAACTGTTAGTGGGCTTTGACCACCGGTGGGGACTTTCACCCCGCCCTGAAGACAGCACAATATTTGATTCGACAGTATTATAACATTTAGTATATTATATGTCAAGAGATTTTTTATTTGAATGTTGATTTTGAGGTGAATATGGTTTATAATTGTCATATCGTTAAATTTTTGGGGGAAATATTTAGATGAAACTTTTTGAAAAAATGGTTGAAAAAGAGGAAATATTTGAGGGAAAAGTTATCCATGTAACGCTTGAAAAAGCGGAATTGCCTGACGGTACAACGGCAATGCGTGAAGTAGTGGGACATCCCGGAGGAGTATGTATTTCGGCATTGACTGAGGATAATGAATTATTGTTCGTAAGACAGTTCCGTTATCCGTATAAGGAAGTCCTGCTCGAATTGCCCGCCGGAAAGCTCGAAAAGGGACAGAGTCCCCTTGAAAACGGCAAAAGAGAGCTTTTGGAAGAAACAGGAGCGATAGGAAAAGAATATATGACACTCGGACAGGTATATCCGACACCCGGATATTGCGGTGAGATAATACATTTATATTTTTGTAAAATAGACAGGTTTGAACAGCAGAAGCTGGATGAAGACGAATTTCTGGATGTAGAAAAGATACCGCTTGACAAAGCTGTTGAAATGGTGCTGAATAACGAGATAGCCGATGCAAAAACTCAGATAGCTGTTTTGAAGACAGCAATGCTTTTCGGGAAACTTACAGGCAAAGACGGTGAAATTTTATGATAAATCCCATAGTTATAATAATAACCATATCCATAATATTATCGGTTCTGGTGATATGTGTCATAAATAAGCCGAAAAGACCGATAATAACGGGAACGATCATATTTGTGCTTGTATGCTATGTGATAATGACATTTATTCTGGATAATGCAATAACAGGTATGACTGTCGGTGACAGCAGTGGCTTTGTGTCATTCCTTGTAATGAGCGATTCTCCGAGTTATGAGGAATTGTCAGATTCTTTCAGGACTTTTATGAATATTGATATATCACTGATAGCCGTTGCAGTCGTGTCATTTTTCGCTGAGATAATGCTTATATTAAGAAAGGATTATCAGAAGTAATGAAAGATATAGGGGTATATATACATATTCCGTTTTGCGGGAGAAAATGTCCGTACTGTGATTTTTATTCTGTGAAGTTTTCGGACGAAACAGCCGATATATATACGGAAAAGCTGTGTCAGGCGATAGATATATTCGGTAACAGGCTCAAAAGACAGGCTGATACATTGTATTTCGGAGGAGGTACACCGAGTATAACAGGAGCAGACAGGATATGCAGGATAGCCGAAAGGGTGAAAAATGCCTTTCATATTACAGAAAATGCTGAAATAACTGTTGAGGTGAATCCCGAAAAACAGGATATAGATTTTGAAAAAATGCGTAGTGCAGGCATAAATCGTCTGTCGATAGGCTTGCAGTCGGCTGATGACGGAGAATTAAGACTTCTCGGCAGGCTTCATGATGTTTCACAGGCTGAAAAGTGCATAAAGAAGGCTGAAATGTCAGGCTTTGATAATATATCGCTTGACCTTATGATAGCTACACCAACGCAGACAAAGGAAAGCCTTGAAAAGTCCATTGAATTCTGTGCCGAAAGAAATGTAAGGCATATATCGGCATATATCCTGAAAATAGAAGAAAATACGCCTTATTATAAAATGCGTGACAGCTTGGAGATATGTGATGATGACGAGCAGGCGGAAATGTATCTGTATGCTGTCGGGAAGCTCAGGGAATACGGATATTGTCAGTATGAGATATCGAATTTCTGCAAAAGCGGTTTTGAGAGCAGGCATAACCTGAAATATTGGCATGACGAGGAATATTTAGGCATAGGTTCTTCTGCACATTCTTTCATTGACGGAAAGAGATTTTTTTTCAAACGCTCATTTCAGGATTTTTATGATATGAAAACGGAAAGTGACGGAGAAGGCGGAAGTATCGAAGAATTTGTCATGCTTGCCCTGAGATTATCCGAGGGACTGAGGAATGATTTATTCAAACAAAGATTTGGGATTGATATTCCCGAAAATTATATATATAATGCAAAGAAGTTTGAGAAAATGGGATTACTGTATGCTGATAAAAACTGTATCAGACTGACACCAAACGGATTTCTTTTATCGAACTATATAATTTCGGAGATATTGGGATAACAAAAAAATCGGGCTGTTTTTTTGATAACAGTCCGATTTTTTCTGCCGATAGCTTACTTCATATACAAAATATTACCAGTTTACATAAACATCAAGAGTTATATTGTCACCGCAGCCGCAGTCATAAACTTTGCCGTCCTTGCCGAAAGGAGTTGAAACAACAGTGCCCTTTTCAAGGAAATCGCTTGCAAGACAAATATTATCGTTTTCATCACAAACATAACCGTTGCTGTCGGTATGTCTGCCGGGGATATCAAGACCGCCTCCGGGAAGTACTTGTTCACTGTAATAAGTCCATCTGTAATTACCCCAGAATTCCTCACCGTTGAAACGGAAGTCATTTGCAGAAATTATTTCATTGACATAAGTGTTTTCATCATAATCGTTGTCATAAACAACGTATTCAATATTTTCTTCATAGTAGTTTTCGTTTTCATATTCATCTTCAAAGTCATCTGTGAGATAGTAAGAAAACATATAGTATACAGAGCCGTTGTATATAACTTCGCTCCAGCCGTTATCAAGCTTCTGTATCTGCTGAACTGCTGTGCCGGGAGAAACAACGTCTATAATTGCAGCATCAAGGGAGGGAGCTTCTCTAACTCTGAGATAGTCTGTGGTATAAACTGTATTATTGTAAGCCGAAGCAGAACAGTTAGGTATAACGGCAGCGAGAACACCGGCAGAAACAATACCAAGTAATTTACTAAAATTCTTCATTTGAAAAATCCTCCTTAAAATCAGCACTCAAATCATCATGTGCTGTCAGTATCTTGCGACGGGTTATATATTAAACGATTTTGAATGATTTGTCAAGCTTTTTGTTACAATTTTGTAATCTTGATTAAAAAGTAATAATATCATTTGAAATTTTTATAAAAAAAATACCTTTTTTAACAATAATTACAGCCTGAAAATCGACAATATCCGCAAAAATTACGACGATGAAATTAAATGATGACAATTTTGTTACAAAGGACAAAATTCGTTATTTTAATTATGCTCAAAGTGATATAAATAGTATCAGATAATTTGTTTGGAGGGGCAGTAAATTGATACTATCGGGGACAAAATCAATGAAAGTATATCAGACACTGTGCAGTGTTCTGAAAAGGAATGATATAGCGTATGAATGTGATGAAGAAAATTTATGTGTAAAATGCAGTATCAGCGGAAAAGAAAAGGATTTCAGGATGATATTCGTCATAGAGCCGTCAAAAATGTTGATATCGCTGTATGTTCCGATAGAAATAAATTCGGGTCTCAGGAATGTATCGGAGCTTGCATTTGCACTTTGTGTGATAAACGACACACTTTCTGACGGTCATTTTTGTTTTGACAGGAAGAATATAGGAGTATATTTCAAGATGACTTCAAGTTTTTACAATTCACTGCTGAGTGAATCAATATTTGAATATATGCTGTCTGTGGCTGCCGAAAAGACTGATGAATATTATTTGAAAATAAATGAATTGGTGTCGTTATGGAAGTGATAATATAAAAAAGAGAGGCATATTATTTTATTGTGATAAGGGGGAGAGCCAATTGTATCTCATATTCAACAGAAAGACGATAATTACAGTAATATCGGGTTTTTTGATACTGTGTGTATGCTGTGTCATAGTATCGGGGATAACCGCAAACAATGCAGTCATGACAGGAACGGATGTGAATTGGGGATTGAGCTTCAATTCTTCAAACGGGATACCTACGGGAAACGCAACGGCTGAAAAACTGAAATTATCCGATGCTTATTATATAGGAGATGTGTCACAGAAAAAAATATATCTTACATTTGATGCCGGATATGAAAACGGCTATACGGAAAATATATTGGATGTTCTCAAAAAGCATAATGTAAAGGCAACATTTTTCCTTGTAGGCAATTTCATTGAAACAGCTCCCGAACTTGTGAAAAGAATGGTAAGTGACGGTCATACGGTGGGAAACCATACAATGACTCATCCCGATATGTCCTCGATATCGGATATAGAATCGTTTAAGAAAGAACTTTCGGGGTTGGAAAACTTATATAAGGAAGTTACCGGCAAGGACATGATGAAGATATACCGCCCTCCTCAGGGAAAATTCAGTGAAGAAAATCTTAAAATGGCAAAAAGTATGGGATATAAGACGATATTCTGGAGTCTTGCGTATGTTGACTGGTATAATGACAATCAGCCGACAAGAGAACAGGCTTTTGATAAATTACTGCCACGTATCCATAACGGAGCAGTAGTATTACTGCACAGCACGTCAAAGACCAACAGCGAAATACTTGATGAACTGCTTTCAAAGTGGGAGGAAATGGGATATGAATTGTCACCGATAACGGAGCTTATAAAAAATAATTGACAATATGAAAATATTATGATATATTTATACTAAAAAAATTCGGAGGTGCAAAAAAATGTCGGAAGCACAAAAACAGGAAGCACTTAAAAGAATGAAATTACTGACAGAAAAATTTGATTTGAATCCAAATCTTATCAAATATTTGGAAGAAGACAGAGTGTATTACAGTTACGTCGTTTCAGGCTTGTTCGGATGTGTTGATACAATAGAGTATGATGAAAATTATGCAAAAATATACAGGGACTTTGAAAAAGAAACGGGTGCTTTTGTATATCACGCAATAGAAACACATTCAATGTTCGGAAAGATGCTGACATTACTTTATGTGCCTGCAAAGAAAGGTTCATGGAAGTACACAGAGCTTAAAGATGATTATATTTCGGCGTATGTTTATAATATTGATGATGATATGGGAGAATACGGGGATATATTTCTGATGTCTGATAACGGTGCTTTGCTGAGAAAAGGTTAATATATTAATATCGGCTGAATAAAATTTAGCCGGTATTTTTGTATAAAAGATAAACGGATTGAAATTTTTTGCGGAATATTGTATAATATCAAAGATAATAAATAAAGGACGGCGTAATTTATGGACAGAATAAAAGAGAAATTAGCCATACCGGCAGTACAGATGATAATATTTGCATTGATAATAGTAGCAGGTGTTTCTCTGATAATGCTGACATCTCAAAAGGACAAGGAACACAATACGCCCGATATGAGAGACCCGAGGGCAGTTGCTGTTGTAACGGGTGTCACTGCAATGTCATCGGATAATGCGGAATATTATAATGTGATAGTTGATTTTGATGGTGCAGACGGTCATTCGTACAGGAATATAGCAATATATAATATTCCGTTCAAAGTCACAATAGGTGACCATATCAATATAAAATATGATGCCGAACAGCCGAGTATATGTTCAGTCGTAGATGACCCTGTTATTTCATATAGTTTGGTTGCATATATTTTTTGGTCGGCAGTTGTCCTGATAGGTATTCTGGGATTCGGTGCAGCGGTAAGACGCTCGCATCTGAAAGAAATAAGGGAAAATGTTGCCCAAAGAAATGCCACACGTGAAGAAATTGATAAAGTAAAGGAGGGATATGGAAGTTATGACGGAACTGGCAAGCCTAATCCGGATGCCGCACCGTTTTCGGATAAAATTGACTATAATAAGATATATGATGAAAATCGTGGAGTAATGGATTCATATTTTGATCCGACAGCTCCGTATGTCGGTTATGATGAAGATGATGGTTCGGGAGACAATAATTTTTAAGAAAGAAGTTGTTTCTAAATGAAAAGATTGTTAAAAATTTCGGCAATATTATTAATTATATTTATTTTATGCTGTACAGGTTGTAATAAAAATGATGACAGTAATGTACCGGTACAGGAGAGTACACAGACAGTACAGGAAAATTCGGAAAAACAAAGCGAAAATTCAGGCAAAAATACAGGAATCAATGAAAACAGTTCCAAAAATAGAGAACCTCAAAGCTCTGTTTCGAGCAAAGCTGATGAAAAGTCGGAAGCAAGTGACAGTGTGTCAAGTGAAGTTCCAAAAGAAGAATCAAGTGAAATACATCAGGCGGAAAGCAGTATTGAAGAAAATCCTTCCCAAACCGTTTCCGAATATTCCGATATACAGAGCAGTACGGAAGAAGTATCTCAAGAGCCGGCAAAGACCTTTGATGAAAATATGGTATACGAATTGGATAAAAAATATTTTGTTCAGGAGCTTGATGAAAAGCTGTATGAATATTTCATTCAGATGTACTGTTCGGTAAAGGATTTTGAGGACGGAGTGCATTTTTCGGAGGATATACCATCGGAATCACTTGATACTATGATGTTTCTGCTGAATTATGACTGTCCCGAGCTGATACAGCTCAACGGAGACTACTCGCCAATGTATGTTGATGAGGAGTGCAAAAGAGTTTCGGGAGTATATTTCACTTATAATATGAGTGAGGAAAAATATAATGAATACATTGAAGAACTCAGGCTGTTTTTTGAAACGCTGAAAGCAGATATAGGAGAAAAAAGCGATATCGAAAAAGAAAAATATGTTTATGATATGATTTTTTCCGAATGTATATATGATGATTCCGAGGGCTATTCGGGAACGGTCTACGGGACCCTTATAAATCATATAGGAAGATGTGAAGGAATATGCAAGTCATTCATGTGGTGCATGAGGGAATTGGGCATTGAATGTATGTGTGTTTCGGGTACTCCAAAATGGCAGACGGATGCCGTATATGCGGGACATTCATGGAATATAATAAAAATAAACGGAAAATATTATAATGTCGACCTGACCATAGATAATATCAAAGATAATGAATATCAGGTGAATTATCCGAATTACGGTTTTTTTAATGTCAATGATGAGTTCAACGATAAGACACATGAGGTTTACGGATTTTACAGGGAAATAGGCTTGCCCGAATGTAAGAGTGAAAAGGCAAATTATCATAAAATGAATGGGCTTACGGTGTATTCGGGTGAAGACGTAAAAGAACAGCTCATGGAAATATTTGAAAAGAATCGTGTCGACAATAAAATAGATAATTTGTCGGTGAAATTCGACAATCTTTCGGTGCTTAATAAATCATGTGTTCACATGGAAGAATGGTTAAAGGAATTTTTTGGAGCAGAGGACATAAACTATAACAGCGTGTGTGATGAAATATGTCAGACAATAACGGTGTACGCTGAGGTGCTTTAGGGGAAGAGGGAGAATAATAATTGAAAAGTAAGATTTCTCTGGAAAGAATAGGAATGAGAGGCAGTATAATACTCATTATAATAGCATCAATACTTCTTATAGTGGGTGTCATAGTTCAGATAAACAATGCCAAACTGCCTGAAAAAGCTGTTTTATGTACGGCTACTATAACGGGATTCAATGAAGTTGAAGCCTCAGATATAAAATCGACTACAACATTGGTTGAATATATTTGTAATAATAAGAAGTACGAGAACATAACATTGAGACAGTACGAAGGCTCATGGAAAATCGGTGATAAATTAAAGATATATGTCAGTGAAGAAAACCCGACAGTTATATGGACAAATGCAATGAAATATCATGGAGCAATGATAATATTCCTGTCGGTGCCGTTCTGGACGATAGGCATATATAAAATAGTTCAGTTCAAGAGATATAAAAAGATAGAAGACAATGAAAGTGATACCGATACCGAGGAAGAAATAAAATATAAACGCTCGTCTTTTATAATACCCCTGGCAGCAGGTATACCGTTTACTATCCTCGGACTTTTTCTGAGGGCTATGGAAAATAATTCCGTTCTGGCTCTCGTGATAGTAATAATGGGCGGAAGTGCTGTTATAGTCGGTGTAATATCACTGATGAATTTTATCAATCTGAAATTAAAAAAATAATGTTTTTATGCTTGACAGAGCGAAAAAAACAGTTATAATATTACTTATGATAATATTTACGCTGAGATGAGAAAAAGAGCAGAACCGTTGACACAGAGAGAAAGCCGTTTTGGTGCAAGGCTTTTTCAAAAGGCTGCTTGGGCTGACTCGGAGCATTTGCGGCAAACCGCAACGTACAGGCTGCGTTAAAGCTGTAAATGAGTGGCATTTTTCAAGATAAAATGCAATTTGGGTGGTAACACGGAGAATTTCGTCCCATAAAGACGAATTTTCCGTGATTTTTTTATTTCGGCATAAGAAATTTTAAGAGAAAAGGTGACAAGAAAATGAAATGGACAGGACTTAATGAACTCAGAGAAAAATATTTGTCTTTCTTTGAATCAAAGGGACATCTCAGACTGCCGAGCTTTTCGCTCATACCGAAGAATGACAACAGCCTTCTGCTGATAAATTCGGGAATGGCTCCAATGAAGAAGTATTTTACAGGTGAAGTTACTCCTCCGAGAAAGCGTGTAACGACTTGTCAGAAATGTATCCGTACCCCCGATATCGAAAGAGTAGGCATAACAGCCCGTCACGGAACATTCTTTGAAATGCTGGGCAACTTCTCATTCGGTGATTATTTCAAGCATGAGGCTACCGCATGGGCATGGGAATTCTGTACAAAGGAACTCGAACTGCCCGTTGACAAAATATGGGTATCAATCTATGAAAATGATGACGAAGCCTTTGATATATGGACAAAGGAAGTAGGCGTATCACCAGACAGGATAGTAAGGCTCGGCAAAGAGGACAATTTCTGGGAGCACGGTGAAGGTCCATGCGGACCTTGTTCGGAACTGTATTTTGACAGAGGTGAAAAATACGGCTGCGGAAAACCCACTTGTAAAGTAGGCTGTGACTGCGACAGATACGTTGAATTCTGGAACAACGTATTCACACAGTTCGACAATGACGGCAAAAACAATTATACTCCCCTTGACCATCCGAATATAGATACAGGCATGGGACTTGAAAGACTTGCCTGTATAATGCAGGGTGTGGACAATCTGTTTTTGGTTGATACAGTGCAGAATATCATGGGTAAAATTTCAGAATTAGTTGGTGTAAAATACGGTGACAATGAAAAGACCGATATTTCACTGAGAGTTATAACAGACCATATCAGAAGCACTACTTTCATGATAGGCGACGGTGTATTGCCTTCAAACGAGGGCAGAGGATATGTATTGAGAAGACTTCTCCGTCGTGCCGCACGTCATGGAAGATTACTCGGAATAACAGAACCTTTCCTGTATAAAGTTGTGGATACAGTCGTACAGGAAAATCCCGCATATCCCGAACTTGCAGAAAAGCGTGACTGGATAGTAAAAGTTATAAAGAATGAGGAAGACAGCTTTTCAAAAACACTCAATCAAGGCTTTGAACTGCTTGATGAGATAATAGCTAAATCCGAGATAAACAGAATTTCTGGTGAAGATGCTTTCAGACTCAATGATACATTCGGATTCCCTGTTGACCTGCTCAAAGAGGTTGCAGCCGAAAAGGGCATGACAGTTGACATGGATAAATATGAGGAGCTTCTCAAAGAACAGAAGCAAAGAGCAAGAGGTGCAAGGAAAAATGCAGGTGCAGAAGCATGGTTAAGTGACGCTGTTGATTTTGGAGGAATTGAAAAGACAGAGTTTGTGGGATATACAGACCTGACAGCAGATGCAAAGATACTTGCAGTCGTAAAAGACGGTGAAAAAGTAGAATTTGCAGGAACAGGCGATGAAGTCATAATAGTTCTTGACAGGACTCCTTTCTATGCAGAGAGCGGCGGACAGGTCGGTGATACGGGTATCATCACGACTGCAAATGCAAAAATGGAAGTCAGGGACACTGTAAAGGATAACAACGGAATCTATATGCACCATTGTATAGTAACAGAGGGTGAATTTGAAAACGGTGACACTGCAAAGGCAGAGGTCAATAATGAAAAGCGTTATGCTACTATGCGTAATCATACAGCGGCACATCTTTTGCAGGCAGCTTTGAGAAAGGTTCTCGGAACTCATGTTGAACAGGCAGGACAGCTTGTAACGGCTGATAAACTGAGATTTGACTTCACGCATTTTTCGGCATTGAGTGATGCTGAACTTAAAGAAATAGAAAAGCTCGTCAATGATGAGATATTCAAGGGCATAGATGTAGTTACAAAGGAAATGCCCATTGAGGAAGCTAAAAAACTCGGTGCAATGGCATTGTTCGGTGAAAAATACGGTGATATAGTAAGAGTTGTAATGATAGATGAATTTTCAAAGGAATTCTGCGGCGGTACTCATATCGAGAATACGGCTAAAATAGGATTATTCAGAATACTCAGCGAAGGTTCTGTCGCATCGGGTGTCAGAAGAATAGAGGCTGCAACAGGCAGGGGTGTCCTTGAAATACTCGATAATTATTCAAATATCATTTCGGATTCAATGAAAGCAGTGAAAGCAACAAATATGAATAATCTGAAATCCGTTTGTGAGCATACAGCCAATGAGCTTAAAGAAAAGGACAAGGAAATTGAAAGACTTACTTCAAAGCTCGTTTCATTGAGCATAGACAGTCTTGTAAAGAGTGCCGAGAGTGTCAACGGCGTCAAGATAGTCAAAGGCGAGTTTACGGCAAATGCAGGAACTCTCAAGATAATGCTTGACAGGGTACTTGAACTTGAGCCGGAAGCAGTTGCAGTATTGTTCGGCAAAGACGGTGACAAAGGCAATATAGCTGTTGCCTGCGGCAAGGAAGCACTCAAAAAAGGCGGACATTCGGGAAAGATAATTAAGGAAGTAGCAGCACTCGTCAACGGCAAAGGCGGCGGTAAGCCTGAAAGAGCAATGGCAGGTGTCGGAGATGTTTCAAAGATAGGTGCTGCACTTGAAAAAGTTGATGAAATAATTTCAGCATTTATAAAATAAAAAGCTGTCAGTATAATATATTTTATGCGTTATGATAAAAATTGTATCTGTTGGTATTCTTGATATTGACAGATACGATTTTTTATGTTAAAAATAAGGTTAGAAGTGCAAAGGATGAGGAGGTAAAAAATTATGAAAAAGATTTTTAAGATCATGTGCGTACTTCTTACTGTTATGATAGGTGCGACTATGTCCATGACGGTCAATGCCGAAACGGTTGCGGAAGTTGTCACTCAGGCAACATCAACTTCAAAGTCTATAAATACATCACAGATAAGCACGAATTCAGTTACATTCGGATATTCCGTAACACTGAAAGCCATGTCAAAAGGACTTGATACCAAGAAATGCAAATATGCGTTTTTCTATAAGTATGAAGACGAAAGTTGGACGACTATACAAAATTACAGCCAGCAGGCAACAGTCGAATGGAAACCCGAAAAGATAGGACAATATGAGATATGTATAAAAATATCCTGTGATTCAAAGGTGTATAAGAAGTATTTCAATCTTCTTGCAAGTGAGGAGCTTGTAAATTTATCGCTGATAAGTTCATCACATATAAAGACAGGTGATACGGTCACTCTTAATGCGAAAGCGTCCGGAGGTCTTCCGGGATATACATTTGCATATTACTGCAAGAGAGCTTACAGTGACTGGTGGACTATCCTGAATGACTATAAAGAAGCAACATCTGTTCAGTGGAAACCGTCCGAAAGCGGAGAATATGATATTTGTATAAAAGCAAAGGACAGCTTTGACCAGATAAGCGAAAAATATTTTACGCTGACAGTCGAAAATGAGGGTGTCAAAACACCTTCGGAGTTTTATATTGACCTGAAAGCACCCGTTTCGGCACCGTATCAGTGGAGTTTTGATATTTCGGATAAAGAAGTTATACAGTTTGCCGAAAAAGAAGAATACAGAAGTATGAGTGTGCTTGATTCATCGGTAACAGTCAGATATTATTTTAAAGCTGTCAAATCGGGAGAGTCCGAGATAAAGATGAAATATGAGTCGTACAGCGGAAAGATATATAATATAAGCTATAAGATATCCGTTGACAGGCACTTGAACTATACAGCAGATAACATTGACGGAACGTACTTTGACAGGGACATTCCCGAAATTCATCAGGTAAAGAAACCGTTTGAAGTAAATATGGCTCTTGCACCCAAAGGTTACAGTTGGAAATGTGATATAAGCAACAGCAACGTTATAGAGCTTTCGGGTACAGAGAAAGTATACAGGCAGACATTTACATTCAATGCACTTCGCAAAGGCTTTGCAACGATAACGCTGTCATGCTCGACACCCTCTGATACAAATATAATATATCAGCTTATATATAACGTAAGCATAGATGATGACCTGAATATCACGGTAGATTCGTATGACGGCTGTTATATTCCCGATTATTGGCTCCCCAAAATAGAACTTTTGTAAAAAAAATTATCCTCTTAAAGCAAAACGGCTTTAAGAGGATTTTTTATATTGGATATTATGAGAAATAAACGGTTTCTTCGTCGGGCTTTTGTGCAGTTGAAGCATCTTTGACGAAGAACATAGGACCTGTTTCGTTTCCGAACATGGGGTCACGGACAGCTTTTACATCTGCTGTTACATTGTACCATCCCTTGTTTGCAAGAGTAGAGGCTTTGTCCCACTTGCAGAGGAAGCCTACATAACGGATATCCTCGACACAGCAGGTCATGGCGAAACGACCGCCTATAAAAGTATCATTGCCCATGCGTGGACTTCTTGCAACGAGAGCCTTGAATTTGATGGTCTTTCCGTCATAGTTCTGAGGTTTGTCCATAGCGTCCATATAGAGCAGACCGAAATCGGTGTCTTTTACTTCTATTATATCCGCATTGATGTCAAACGGGAGAGGGTCAACGATATCATCATCTTCAACAGAGCCGTCAGGATGTTCATAAATGATAGCTGAACGGCGGTTTATTGCACGGACGATTTTATGCAGGTTCATTTTATCGACCTTGTCCGAATATCTGTTGAAAGCAACAAGTTCAGTGACACTTATCTTGTCATAGACGAGCTGACGCATATTGCTGTTGTACATTTCAAAAGTATTTGAGTCAGCCATCATCATTATCTGATATATCTGCCAATTCTGAGGGAGAGCCTTTCCGAGAGTGTCCAACAGCCACATACCGTTGTATTCAATCAGAACTCTTTCGGCACGGGCTTTTTTAAGGGCATTTTCAAGGAAAGACGTTGTAAGCTGTTCCTGTTCGTCAACGGTAATGACTGTAACATTTTTACCGCCTTTATATTTGGAGGTGTCAAGTTCTTCTTCGCCTTCTTCACAGAGAATGACAAGTGTCTTGTCACCGTTCTGGAAACGGGTATCACAAAGAGTATCGTGGATGAATTTGGTTTTACCGCTGTCGAGGAAACCTAAAAACAGATAGACGGGAATGGGGTTTTTTGGCATTTGATTCACCTCGGATTTTAAGCAAGTTTAAAGAGTTTTTCAAGCTCGGATTCATTGAGTTTTGAGCCGATAACACAAATTCTTCCTGTATAGTCGGCTGAACCTGTACGGACATCTGATTCTTCGGGAACGAAGTCATAATGTATCCAAGAGCCGTCAACGGCAGGAACAATACCCTTTGCACGGAGAACAAGACCATACTTTTCAGAGTCGGAAAGGGCATTGAGGATATCAGAAATTTCCTCTTTTGTATATTTTCTTGCAGTTTCCTTGCCCCAACTTGTGAATACTTCATCGGCATGGTGGTGATGGTGATGATGCTCATGTTCATGGTCATGGTCGTGATGATGTTCATGCTCATGCTCGTGGTCGTGATGATGTTCATGTTCATGCTCGTGGTCATGGTCGTGATGGTGGTGATGGTGGCACTCACATTCGGGGTCATCACATTCATCTTCATCATGTATGTCATTTACTGTGAGCAGAGCTTTTCCTTCTGTTGCGGAGAGTATCTGTTCTCCTGTTATATCGTCCCATGGAGTAGTAACGATAGCTGCCTTTTCATTGTGCTGACGGAGAAGTTCAAGTACAGCATGAAGTTTTTCATCGGAAATGTTCTGAGTTCTGCTCAGAATAATAGTGCTTGCACTTTCAATCTGATTGTTGTAGAATTCACCGAAGTTTTTCATATATACCTTGCATTTTGAAGCATCAGCGACAGTAACAAAGCTGTTGAGCACAATCTCATCATTTGCAACGGTTTTGACGGCATTTATGACATCAGAGAGTTTGCCGACACCCGAAGGCTCAATGATAATTCTGTCGGGGTGATACTCGTCAAGGACTTTTGAAAGGGCAGTTCTGAAATCACCGACAAGAGAACAGCAGATACAGCCTGAGTTCATTTCATTTATCTTGATACCGGCTTCTTTGAGGAAACCGCCGTCAATGCCTATCTCACCGAACTCGTTTTCGATAAGCACGAGCTGTTCGTTCTTGTAGCCTTCTTTGATGAGTTTTTTGATAAGAGTGGTTTTGCCTGCACCGAGAAAGCCTGAAAAAATATCAATTTTAGTCATAAAAAATGCACTCCTTTTTAATTTTTTTATTCCGAGGATTATTATACACCATAATTACAGAAAATTCAAATTTTTTTATGAAACCGAGTCTTCAAAGACAAAGTCGGCTATTTTTTTTCTGAAAGAGTTCCAGTCGTAGATAACTATACATTCAAGTCCGTCACCGTTTATCCATATTCTGTCGTAGTAGAAATCGACACCGAAATTGGAGAGATTCGGAGCAGATTCTGAAACGATAGGATATTTGAGATATGTTGTGATATTTGAAGCGAGCTTTGTAATTTCGGAAGTTTTGAGATTTGTAGTTATCATAGGACCTATTTCGTATATGATTGACATAACGGTAGCAAAATCACAGTTTTTCAGACGGTTTATAATAATACTGATAACATTACGCTGACGGAGTGTACGAACATGGTCGTCACCGCTGCAAATGCCGTCCTGACCACGGTTTCTTGCGTGCCAGAGAGCTTGTCTGCCGTTGAGATGGACAGTGGTTACATAATCACCGTTTTGATTTTCATAGAATTGAAATTGGCTTATATCTATTTCGTTGCGGGTATCGACCTGAGCATTGACCCAGCACTGCCAGTTGATATAGTCGATTTCTTCTTCGGTAAGCTCGATGTCGATACCGTTGAGTGTATCAATGATTTTTCTGAAGCTCTTGAAATCAACAACGGCATATCTGTCGATTTTTATGCCGTAGTTACGCTGAACAGCCTGTACTGCAAGGCTTGCACCGCCGTAATAGAAAGAAGCGTTTATTTTATTGTTTTCATGCTGAGGTATCTCAACATAAGTGTCACGCATGATAGAGAGAAGTTTTATTTTTTTGTGTCTTGTGTCGATTGAGAAAAGTATCATTGTATCAGATTGACCGCTGACCTGACCTTTTCTTGTATCGGCACCGAACAACATGATATTCAGTATCATAGGGTCATTAAGGAGAGTTCCGTTGTAGGCATTTACTTTATCGTCATTGATGTTGGTATTAAGTGAATTATTGCTGTTATCTGTGTCGATATCCTCATAATTCACACGGCTGAAAAAAGCATAAGCAACAAGACAGGCTGAACCTGACAATATCATGACGGCACTCATTAAAAGAGCGACAAAATTGAATATAAGATATTTTCGTGAAACGGTGTTTTTTTTGCCTGAAGAAAGGACATTTTTTTTAGGGTGAGGATTTCTTCGGTAGTCATCATTTTCTTTGTACGGATTGTAAAAAAACACTTCTTCTTTTTCATTGTTATTTTCTGGCATTGCAGAACATCTCCTTATAAAGAATCGTCTAAGAAGTATTATATATCAAAAATAATGAATTATCAAATAAAAAACCAAAAAATGTCGTGATAAATATTTTTAAGGGTAAAATCGGGCATAATATAGTAAAAATTTACAGTAGTGACAGGCAACAGGTGAAGAATAATTTATCATAAAAAAAATCAAATTACATCAGTAATGTAGATTTTTTAAAAAAGATGTGGTACAATAGAGGGAGTTTGAAAATGAGGAGGAAATAAAATGTCAAAACAAGGAACACCGATAGGTGTCCGAAAGAAGAATTATTATCTGAGAGCATTTTTATGGGGTTTGTGTCTTGCAACGCTGATATTTTTGCCGTGGATAATATGGAACAAGGGATATTTCTTTTTTTACGGGGATTTCAACGTACAGCAGATACCGTTTTATCAGATGATACATGATTCGGTTCTGAAAGGCAATATAGGCTGGAGTTATACGACCGACCTCGGAGCGAATATAATAGGTTCATACAGCTTTTATATGATAGGCAGTCCGTTTTTCTGGATAACGCTGTTATTTCCGAGCAGGGTAGTGCCTTTTCTGATAGCTCCGCTTCTTATACTCAAAATTGCTCTTGCATCACTTGCAGGATATACATTTCTGAGAAGATATCTGAAAAATCAGAATTATGCTGTTATAGGAGCATTGCTCTATGCCTTTTCGGGATTCAGTATATATAATATATTCTTTAATCATTTTCATGAAGCAATGATAACATTTCCGTTCATGTTGGCAGCAGTGGATGAATTCATATATGAGAAGAAAAAGGGCTGCATGGCATTTGCGGTATTTGCATCGGCTTTCATAAATTATTATTTCTTTGCGGGACAGGCTGTATTCGTTTTCATATATTGGGTGATAAGAATGAATACAGGCAGTTTCAGGATGAGTATAAAAGAATTCCTGAGATTTGCCCTTGAAGTAGTGGCAGGATTTCTGTGTGCGGGAATAATACTTGTACCGTCAATATATGCCGTAATACAGAATTCAAGACTGAATAATTTCCCTAACGGCTGGGGAGCAGTAGTTTATACAAGTGAACAAAGATATATACATATAATAGAATCATTTTTGTTTCCGCCGGATATGCCGGCTTATGCTAATTTTACCCCTGATTCAAATGCAAAATGGGCATCGGTTGCAGGATGGCTGCCGCTGTTCAGCATGGTGGGAGTATTCTCATTCTATAAGCTGAAAACACACAGATGGCTCAGAGTATTCATGCCGATACTGTATCTGATAGCATTCATACCGATATTCAACAGCCTGTTCCAACTTCTGAATGCAGCGTATTATGCAAGATGGTTCTATATGCTGACACTTATGCTTTCGCTTGCAACGGTGCTTTGTATTGACAATTCCGAAACGGATTATCAGGGAGGACTAAAAATAACCTTTGCGGCAACAGTGCTGATAACCTGCCTTATAGGTCTGATGCCGTCAACGACAACCGATACAAAGGGCGTAAAGACAACCACTTATGGCATAGAAAAATATCCCGACAGATTCTGGATATGGGTAGGAATCGCATTTGTAGGACTGATAGCCCTTGTTATCGCACTGAATTTCAGGCATACCAAAAAGGCATTTCCGAGAATGGTTTCTATAATGCTCTCGGTTCTGATAGTATTATACGGCAATGTACTTGTCGGAGTAGGCGTAGTAAATTCAAGCTACAAGTATAATTATATAAAGAATTATGCGATAAATAACAGAAATGAATTCAAAGAACTGAAAGACCTGAAGAATGTCCGTTCAGATTTCTATAACGAGATGGACAATATGGGAATGTATTGGCAGATACCTACTATACAGGCATTTCAGAGCATAGTCCCCGGTTCGGTAATGGATTACTACAAATCTGTCGGAGTGGAGAGAAATGTAGCTTCAAGACCCGATACAGAGGTTTATGCTATAAGAAGTTTCCTTTCATGCAAGTATCTTTTTGATAATACAACGGATTCAAAGGATTTTGCGAGCAATCTCGGAACGACAAAAATGCCCGGCTGGAAATTGCTCAAAACAAAGAAGGGCTATAAAGTATATGAGAATGAGTATTATATACCTTATGGATTTACATACGATACCTATGTAACGACAGATGAATATGACAGCTGTGCAGAGAAAAACAGAAGTCATCTTATGCTCAAATCAATGGTACTGACAAAGGAACAGGCAAATAAATATAAGGATATATTAAAGCATGATGAACAGATATCCTCGTATAAATATACTCAGGTGGAGTATTTCAATGCCTGCAATGAAAGAAAGAAGCTCGTATGCAGTTCGGTAAAATTCGAGAACAATAAATTCACTGCAAAAATAAAGACGGGAGATACAGGAGAACTTGTATTTTTCAGTATTCCATATGAAGACGGATGGAGTGCGACAGTCAACGGAAAATCCGTTCCTGTTGAGAAAGTAAATGTCGGTTTCATGGCAGTGGCAGTACCCGCAAATACAGCTTCGGAGATAGTGTTTACCTATAAGACTCCCGGACTTATGCTCGGAATCGGAGTAAGTGCGGCAGGTGCAGTAATATTGATATTGTATATGGCATTGTACAGACCGTCAAAGAAACGTGAGGAATATGGAATACTGCTGTTTGATGATATGAGCGAAGATGATTTTGATGATGTCATAAACGGCAAATTCGAGAAAGCACCCAAAAAAGAGAAAGTCAAAAAGAAGAAAACCTCCGATACGGAAGAAAAGCCTGCCGAGGATGATTCAAATGCTCCCGAAACGCTTATAAAAGAGCAGTACAAGGAAAATGAGCAGATGAATAATGCGGATATAGGCAAGCTGTTTGGTGATGATACGGAAGAAAAGTCCGAAGACACACCCGAAGAAAAAACTGAGGAAAAGCCTGTCGAAGAAGAAAATTCAGACGGCAACAACAGAAAAAGAATCTGAGAATATGAAACGGATTGAAAATGGAAAATTTTTCAAAGATGATTTTCCATTTTCAATTTTCCATTTTCGGTTTCAATAATAATTAATTATTAATAAATAGTGATATTAATGTATATAATGACAGGAAAGGGCAGTGATATATAATGTTTTTCGGAGAGAAGATCCTTGAATATAAAGAGGAGATACTGAAAGACCTTGATGAACTGATAAGGATAAAGTCGGTTTCGGCAAGTGACAAGGAAAGTGCGTCTGATGCCTTGAAATGGATATTGTCAAAAGCCGAAAGTATGGGATTTGTGACGAAGAATATACAGGGTGTGGCAGGTCATGCGGAATATGGCGAAGGTGAAGGACTTGCCGCTGTGCTTGCTCATGTTGATGTAGTTCCGGCAGGTGAAGGCTGGAGTACAGAACCGTATGAACTGACGGAAAAAGACGGAAGACTATACGGCAGAGGCATAGTAGATGACAAAGGACCGGCAATAGTTGCCTTATATTGCCTGAAAGCCCTGAAAGACAACGGTATCGTTCCGAACAGGAGAATAAGAGTGATATTCGGAGCAGGAGAAGAAATAGGCATGAATGATATGGAAACATATTTTGAAAGTGAAGAAATGCCCGATATGGCATTTACGCCCGATTCGGAATACGGTATCTGCAACTGTGAGAAAGGCATATTGCAGATAGAGATATCATCGGAGAATAATGAGGGAATGTATTTAAAAAGATTCCATGCAGGCAGTGCCGTCAATGCAGTGCCGTCAAGTGCGGATGCTTTTGTTGACCGTGAATTCAATGCAGCAGGCAGAGCGTCCCATGGCTCAACGCCTGAACTCGGAGTAAATGCAGCGGCAAATCTGATAAAGACTTTGGCTGATATATACGGATATCCGTCACTCGGAAATCTCTGTGAATTTCTCGGAAAAGAGATAGGCTCGGAAACAGACGGAAAAACATTGGAAATAGCCTGTGAAGATGAACAGTCGGGGAAACTGACGGTCAATCTCGGAAAAATAGATATAGATGAAAATATCTCTCATGCGTTTTTGGATATACGTTATCCTGTGACGGCTGATTTTACGGAGATACTGAAAAAAATAGGGGAGAAAGCAGCACCGTATTTGCTGAAGGTAGGTGTGTATAATCATGAAATGCCTTTGCAGGTAAGTGAAGATATGCCTTTGATAGACCTTCTGAAAAAATCGTATAAAACCGTAACGGGAGAGGAAGCAAAGATATATTCGACAGGCGGAGGAACGTATGCAAGGACTCTGAGAAACAGGGGAGTGGCATTCGGTCCTGTATTTGAAGGAGATACGAGCAATATACATGATGTTGACGAGAGCATGAACAAAGAAAATTTCTTCAGACACGCACAGATATGTCTTGAAGCAATGTATGGATTTGCTGAAATGAAATAAAAAAACAACAAAGGCGGCTGTTGTTACACAGTCGCCTTTATTGCTTTGTGGAGTTGTTTTTTATGAAGAAGATGGCGTAAGCAAATTTATTTTTAACACATCTGTATTATAACAGCAGAATGTTAATAAATTATGAATTACGGTTAAAACGATTGAAAAATAATGCTTAAAAAATTTCAAGAAAATAAAAGAGCCGTCCATATCTGAATATGGACGGCTCGGTTCATTTAAGTTTTATAAAATTCTTACGAAACTTTTTCATAAGAAAGTCTGAAATTATTTCGATGATAATTCCAATGATTACTGATAGTATTGTGTATAATATCAATAATTGAATGTTGTTTAGTTCTATCATAGAATTTATAGTTTGTACTGCTACAAAATATAGTGTTGATAGAGTTAAGTAACTTCCAATATATACGACAATTGGAAGTGATGCTATAAACAAGATCATAATCAATACAGATGTAATGGTTATTAGTATTGAGATATCACTTGTTTGCAGCAAGTCATCATATATTTTTGGTCCAATCCTGATAAACAGCCAGCTTATCACATTTAATATGATATTTTCTTTGAAGAAATTACTGATTGCCTTACAGATTTTTTGCTTAAAAGATTGGTACTCATCGGATTCACTCCTTTCTATAAATATTTTTGCTACCGAGGCAAATGTCATAAACCCAAAAACCGATATCAGACAATATTGGGTATCAAAATGCAAGACGGAATATTCTATGTATCGGATCATATCCATGATCCCATAAAACACCATGTTGAAAACAACTTTTTGCATATACGGAATACTGTCCAAAAAAGTTATCGAGGGCAAGTCGAATATTTCCAAGGGGAAGAAGAAATCTATTATCATACATAATAGATTTGCTGCAACAACAATAAAAAAGTTTTTATTGTTTTGTGTTTGGAAACCTGAATTGTGATTTCTTGCACTTGATGACATAGTAAAATCTCCTTTACAGAAAAGTTAAAAATCCACCAAAAGATGACAGGAATCCCACATACTATCAAGCTGCGGAGTACTGTGTACTTTTTCAACCGAGGGCGGGCAAGTCAGCAGTATGACCGCAATGCACACTATCCTCGGTATCGCCGATAATATGGTCTTTTTCAATTTTCAAAGAGCGTATGGAGATAAGCAAGTGTTTACACATAGACTGAGAAAAAAGTGGTGTCTATGCTTATAGTAGTTATTTCCAATATGATAATATGATACTATAAAAGTAATATTTTGTCAATATAAAACAAAAAAAATACCTGTCGGCACTTTTTACAAAGTATCGACAGGTATTTTGTAATTTTAAACTAAAGAATTATTTTTTGCTTACAGCATTGGTAATAGCTTTTCTGATGAGGTCAACAGGGATAATTGAGATTGAAAGAACAATTACCATTACCCATTCCATGACATTCAAGCCATAGCAGTTGAATATCTCACCGCCAATGTATGTAAGGCCTACCTGAATAAGAACTATAAGACCCATAATTCTGAAATAGTTGGGGTTTTCGCCAATGTGTTCAAAGACATTGAGTTTTTCGGTTCTTACATTGAGAGAGTTGCATACAGATATGAGAATGAAGAAGCAGAAGTAAGCTGTAAGGAGATATATCATTTCGCCCTTGTCATTTGTTTCATTTCTGACCAAGTTCCAACTCCATACAGGGCTTGAAGTCCATATCTGTGAGATGAGAACGAAGAAGCTGCAAAGGAATATCCAGATAGTTGAAACTGTGAGCTGACCTTTCATAGACTTGCTTACAATGCTTTCATCACGACGTTTCGGCTGTTCTTTCATGTAACGTTTGAGAGCGGGCTCACCGCCGAGTGCAAGGGCTGCAAGGGTATCCATTACGAGGTTTACCCAGAGAATCTGAGTAATGGTAAGCGGATTTGAAAGACTGAGCAAAGGCATGATAAACGATATAAGAACGGCTGAAATATTGATGGAGAGCTGGAATGTAATGAATTTTCTGATGTTGTTGAATATGGTTCTGCCGTAGAGAATAGCTTTTGCGATAGAATTGAAATTGTCGTCAAGGATAACGATATCACTTGCTTCTTTTGCGACTTCCGTACCGCCACCCATAGCGAAGCCGACATCTGCTTTTTTGAGTGCAGGGGAGTCATTTACACCGTCACCTGTCATGCCGACTACAAGGTTGAGTTCCTGAGAGAGCCTTACAAGACGGCTCTTATCGGTAGGCAATGCACGGGCAATAACACGGATTTTAGGAATCTGCTTTTTAACTTCCTCGTCACTCATCTTGGCAAGCTCGGAAGATGTAAGAACTACATCATCATCAGAAGTGAGAAGCCCTGCATCTTTTGCGATAGCGACAGCGGTTTCCTTACGGTCACCTGTTATCATGACTACCTGAACGCCTGCATCATGAACTTCTGCGATAGCTGTAACGGATTCCGGTCTTACTTCGTCACGGATACCGATAACACCGATAAGTGTCCAGTCGCCTTCGGGGAGAGAATCACTTGTAAGAGCGGTATCGGAAGTAGCGACAGCAAGTACACGGATAGCCCTGTTAGCGAGGTCATCAATTTTTGAATTGAGGACTTTGTCATCAAATTCAGCTTTGTTGCCGTTTTCGTCATAGTAGTATTTGCAGTTTGCAAGAAGTTTTTCCGGAGCACCTTTGATAAGAGTGATATTTTTGTCACCTTCGACAGTTGTGGCACTGTATTTGTTTGTAGAGTTGAAAGGAACTGAATAAACAGGCTTAACATTGGGATATTTGTCCTCAGCATGAGCAACGAACTGAAGAACGGCTCTTTCTGTAGGGTTACCGCCGACAACCTTGAGGGTATCGCCTGAACCTGTTATAACAGCATTTGTATTGTGTTTGAGAGCGAGAGCGAGCATTTCGCCTGCTTTGCCCTTTATTTCATCAAAGCTTTTAGCTTCTTTGCCTGTACCGTCAAGGAAATTTACAGCTTCGAGCTTACCTTTTGTGATAGTACCTGTTTTATCACTGAAAAGGATATTGAGGCTTCCGGCAGTTTCGATACCTGTAACTTTACGTACAAGGACATTGTCGTTGAGCATTTTCTTCATGTTCATTGAGGAGACTATTGCTATCATAAGAGGTAAGCCTTCGGGAACAGCCATAACTATTACAACGACAGCAAACATAAGAGCGTGAAGAAGGTCTGTAAATATAGTTATAAGCAAATCGGGGTTGGAGAAATAAGCACTGATACCGCCGTCAAAGAAGAACATTGACTTTATCATATAAGCGATAGCGATAGCAACACCGCCTATGTAACCGAATTTGCTGATAGCGTCTGCAAGCTTTGAGAGTTTTACTTGGAGAGGTGATTCTCTGTCATCATCAATTTGAAGTTCTTTTGCGATTTGACCGTAAACGGACTTGTCACCGACGGTAGTAACTTCCATAACAGCATTGCCCGAACATACAACAGCACCTCTGAATACTTTGTATTCGTTGAGGAAGTCGAGTTCTTCATTTTCATCATTTTTGTAGCCTTCGGGAACAGCGATTTTTTTAGCTTCCTTGCTTTCACCGTTGAGGACAGACTGGTCGACAGCGATATTGCCGTCTACTATAATACCGTCGGCAGGGATTTTATCACCGCTCTGGAGGAGTACACAATCTCCGACAACTATGTCATTGATAGCTATTTCGGCAATTTCGCCGTTACGGTAAACTTTACATTTGATAAGGGATGCTTCTTCCTGGAGTTTCTGGAAAGCATTTTCGTTGTTGTACTCCGAGAAAGTTGAAACGAAAGTTGCGATTAGAACGGCAGCGGCAATTCCGACAGCCTCATACCATTCAGTGTCACCGATATTTGCGAACTGATGCAGAAGCCAGAATATGACATTGAGCACCAAAGCAACGAGAAGTATCTTGATCATAGGGTCTCCGAAATTTTCGAGGAGTTTTTGCCAGAAAGATTCCCGAGCTTGTTCGGTGAGTCGGTTGTCGCCGTATTTTTCTTTGGATTGGGCGACTTGTTCATCAGTAAGTCCGAAGTTTTTCATTGTTTACTATTCTCCAATTCTTTAAAAATTTTGTGTTTTAACACTGATAATATTTTACAATTTCTTTTGGGAATCGTCAAGTAATAATATAACGATATTGTGTAGAAAAAAGTCGTTAAAATTTTACTTTTTTACAAACGAAAAGACAAAGTAACCCGTCAATTATAGGAATTACTTTGTCTTTGATTAAGTATGTATTTTTCGGTCAGGTTCATTCATCATCAGAAATGAATTTTTTGGCGAGGTTCATGACTTCTTTTCTCTGTTTCGGAGTGAGATTGCGTACCACGAAAAGAAGCTCGACTTCGTACTTTGTTGTGGCATGAGTACGGTATTTAAGACCTTCTTCTTCGTCTGCGGAACCTGAGTGGATATCGGCAATAGCATCTTCAAGTTCTTCTTCGACACCCTCAAGAAGTGCAGTATAGCTGACATTGAACACCTTTGCAATCTTTATAAGAGTGTTTATATCGGGCTTAGTTTTGCCTGTTTCGTAGTATGTGTAGGTAGAACGCTCGATTTTAAGGCGGTCAGCGACCTGCTGTTGAGTAAGACCACATTCATGTCTGTAATATTTGAGCCAATAAGATATCATACTGTACATTTTTAATACCCCCATGTATAAAATTATGAATGATAAAATATATTTGACGTTAACTAATTATATAACACTTTTTTAAAAATGTCATCACTTTTCGATAAAAGTTAATATTTAAATACAAATTTCTGATATATGCACAAAAAAACATCAATTTATTTGTGCATATTTTTGTAAAATAATTTATTTAAAAAAATAATTAAAAATAAAAAAATGTCTTGTTAAAGGCGATTTTCGGAAGCGATACGGAAATAAAGTGATTTTTTGAAAAATAAAAATAGGTCACAAATAAATTGTGATTCGGAAACTCTTTGATATTTTGAATGTGAAAACTGTGTATTTTTATGGCAAAAAATGCCATAAAGTGTAGGATAGAATCTCGTATTATTCAGCTGCAATAATCCTCGATAAGTCTTTTCAGGGCTTTTTTGTCGTTTACATAAATGCCTTTTTCAAGCAGTTCGATATCGGCTGTCGGAAGGGTATTTACATATACGTCGCTTATATAAAAAGGTATATTTTTTCCGTTTTCAAATGCAGCGACCTTTTTTTCATATACTGAAAGTACATAGTAAGATACGTCCGACTGTTCTGATGAAATTTGTGATATCTGCGGTTCGGAAGAAAGCTGTTCGGGTGCGGCATTTGCGTTATCGGAACTGTATGTTGACGTTACAACTATACATATAAGCAAAATAATTCCTGTTACTGCCAATAAATTTTTCATAAATAACATCTCCTTTAAGATTATTTTTAGGAATTATAACATATTTATTCATAACTTAAAGGATTTTTTTTGATAAAATCATAGATATTTTTAAGCAGGTTTTTATTTTCAAAAAAAATTATTCCATTTTGAAGAAATTATGTTATAATATTAGAGGTAATTTTGAAAATATACTTGCAAGTACATTTTATCGGGGAGGTTTTTTGAAAACATGAGAAAAACAGACATCAGCAAATATAAAGACGAGGCTGCACCGTCTATACCTTCACTTATATGGTCGGGTGTGGGAAGTGTGTTTTCATTTTTCGGAAGGGTATTTTTCACAGTCTTGCTGGCTGTCTTTGTAACAGGTATAGTCATAGGTCTGTCAATGCTTTTTTACATCATGGGCATAGCCAATGAGCCGCTTGAGATTAATCTTGACAAGATGACACTGAATCAGACAAGTAAAATTTATGTTCAGAATTATGATACCAAGGAATGGGAAGAGGATAAACAGCTCTATTCAACTGAAAACAGAGTCTGGGTAAGCTATAAGGATATCCCCAAAACCATGATAGATGCACAGGTTGCCATTGAAGACAAAAGATTCTGGACACATGAAGGTGTTGACCTCAGAAGAACAGGCGGAGCAATTGTCAGCCTTGCAACGGGAAGCTCACAGTTCGGCGGTTCAACGATAACTCAGCAGCTTATCAAAAATCTGACTGATGATAACGAAAACAGTATCAACCGTAAATTCAGGGAAATTTTCCGTGCACTCAAGCTCGAAAAGGCTTATTCAAAGGACGATATAATAGAAACATATCTTAACCTTGTCAATTACGGAAGCGGATGCCGTGGAGTACAGTCCGCAGCCAATCTGTATTTCAACAAGGATATACGTGATTGCGATGTCGTTGAATGTGCAGCTATTGCAGGCATCACACAGAATCCGTATGCGTTTGACCCGCTGACATATCCCGAAAATAACAAAAAGCGTCGAAATACTGTTCTCTGGGAAATGATGGATCAGGGCATGATGACGTATCAGGAATATGTAGATGCAAGAATAGAATCCGAAGATTTGAAATTTGTGGGCTATATAGTAGATTCCGATGATGAAGATGATACCGGCTGGGGCTGGTATGATGACAGACTTTTCAGAGATGTAACACAGTCACTTCAAAAAGAATTTCATATAACTGCCTCGGAAGCAGAGGATATGATATACAGTCAGGGACTGAGCATATACAGTGCGATAGATACAAGGGCTCAGGAAATAGCCGAAAGACATATACATGAATGGGAGACCCCCACAGACCCGACTTTGCAGGTAGCGTATGTAATGATGGACTTTGACGGAAGAATAAGAGCCACAGTCGGAGGACGACAGGAACATGACGGCAGACTTCTCTGGGATATATGCAGTCAGTCGGCACTTCAGCCCGGTTCTACTATCAAGCCATTATCATCATATACAATAGCACTTGATAAAAAAATGATAAATTACAGTTCGCTCGTATCCGACAGACCCGACTATCAGTGGGATATGGTAGACGGCTATTATGTGTCGGGTCCTTCAAACTGGTATAATTCATACTACGGAGATATTACCGTCACAAGAGCATTGAACCTTTCGACTAACGCAACGGCTGTATCACTGATAAACGAAATGGGTCTTGAAACAAGCTACAAATTCCTCACCGAAAAACTTCATTTCAAGCACCTTGACCCCGAAAGAGACAGCGAAAACAAAGCCGGTCTTTCAATAGGCGGTTTCTACGGAGGAACGACTATCGAAGAAATGACGGCAGGCTATCAGATATTCTGCAACGGCGGTTTCTGCTATGAGCCTTATACATTCTATTATGTGACAGACCATGAGGGAAATGTTATTCTCGATAACCGTGACAGAGGAAAGCCCGACCGTGCAATATCAACAGAAACTTCAACGATAATGAACAGATTGCTTCATGATGTTGTCAACTCAGGCGGTGAAGCACTCGGTTACAGAGCGATAATAAACGGCTGGGATATAATCGGCAAGACAGGTACAACAGACCTCGCTTATGATAACTGGTTCATGGGAGCGTCACCCTATACAGTAGCAGGTATATGGACAGGTCACGATATACATTCAAGTATTGCTATAAACGAACAAAGTAAAGTTCATGTTCTTTGGAAGGATATCATGCAGGAATTCCTCGAAGACAAGGAACACAAGGAATTTGAACTTGGAGGAGAAGTTGAACAGCATAACTTCATCAAATCAAGCGGACTTCTTACAAATGTCCGTGCAGGCAGTCAGGTAGGAACAGGATATTATACAAGTGACAATATGCCGGGCTGGACAAGCTATGACCCGTATTATACACCGTCAAGAAATAATTATAATTATAATAATAACAATGAAGAAGAAGAGGAAGAGGAGGAAGAAGAGGAGGAAGAGGAAGAAGAGGAAGATTAGACCGACACATCAGTCAGTTAATAAAAAAATTGATATAAAAAATAATTATGCATTATGGCATTGAAAAGAGGGAGTTTAAATTTTATGGTACAGGTTGCAGTAATGGGACACGGTGTTGTGGGTTCCGGAGTTGTAGAGGTACTCTCACAGCACGTTGAAAGCATAGCCAAAAGAGCAAAAGAGGAAATATCTATAAAATATATACTTGATATAAGAGAATTTCCCGACAGTCCGTTTGCGGATAAATTCACGAAAAATTTTGAAGATATAGTAAATGATGATGAAGTCAAGGTAGTAGCCGAAGTAATGGGCGGAGTAAATCCCGCTTATGAATTTACAAAGAGATGTCTTATGAAAGGCAAGAGCGTTGTTACTTCAAATAAGGAGCTTGTTGCTACAAAGGGTGCGGAACTTCTCCAAATTGCAAAGGAAAATAATGCGAATTATCTCTTTGAGGCAAGTGTCGGCGGAGGTATCCCGATAATAAGACCGATAAGTCAGTGTCTTGCTGCAAATGATGTTATAGAAATAGCAGGAATACTCAACGGTACAACCAACTTCATCCTCACAAAGATGATAAGAGAGAATATGTCATTTGATGACGCTCTCAGAATGGCTCAGGAATTAGGCTATGCGGAGAAAAACCCCGCTGCTGATGTTGAAGGACATGATGCTTGCAGAAAGATATGTATACTTGCGTCGCTGACTTACGGAAAGCACGTCTATCCCGAATTCGTTCATACAAGCGGTATCACAAAAATAGCTCTTGAAGATGTTGCCTATGCAGCATCATGGGGCGGAGTGATAAAGCTTATCGGACAGGTCAAGAAACTTGATGACGGCAAACTTGATATCACGGTAGAGCCTATGTTCATAGAGAAAAACAGTCAGCTTGCAAATGTTGATGATGTATTCAACGGTATTCTCGTAAGAGGAGATTCAACTGGTGATGTTGTATTCTACGGCAAGGGTGCGGGCAAGCTCCCGACAGCAAGTGCGGTAGTAGCCGATATAATCGACTGTGTAAAGCACCTCAAGGCAAGAAAATATCTTTATTGGTCAGACAGCACCGAAAGTGTCGTAAAGCCGTATGAAGAAACATCATATCCTGTTTATATCAGAGTGGAAAGCACTCTTGACAAGCAGACATTGAGTGAAAAACTGAAAGAACTGTTCGGAGAAGTAAAGCTTCTTGCAAGGGCAAATGCACCCGAAAACGAATACGCTTTCGTAACGGGTGAAAAAGTCGTTGCAGAACAGAAAAAAGCCATTGCCGAGCTTGAAAACAACGGTATAAAAGTATTGTCAGCAATCCGAATTTCGGATCTGTAATAAAAAATTAAACTTAATGGGGGAGAAAAAATGAGCTTAATTGTACAAAAATTCGGTGGAAGTTCCGTGGCAAACGCTGAAAGGGTATTCAATGTTGCAGGAATAGTAACAGATACCTACAAAAAAGGCAATAAGGTCGTAGTGGTTGTATCTGCACAGGGTGACACAACAGATGACCTTATAGACAAGGCTAACGAGATCAATCCGAATGCCTCAAAGCGTGAAAAGGATATGCTCCTTGCAGCAGGTGAACAGATATCTATTGCACTGCTTGCAATGGCTATCGAAAAACTCGGCTGTCCTGTTGTATCGCTTCTCGGATGGCAGGCAGGTTTCCAGACAACATCAGCCTATACTTCCGCAAGAATAAAAAGAGTCAAGACGGACAGAATCGAAAAGGAACTTGACAAGAATAACATTGTCATAGTAGCAGGCTTTCAGGGCATCAACCGTTATGAAGACGTGACTACTCTCGGCAGAGGCGGTTCGGATACAAGTGCCGTTGCAATAGCAGCAGCAATGCACGCCGATCTTTGTCAGATATACACAGACGTAGAGGGCGTTTATACGGCTGACCCGAGAAAAGTAAAGAATGCCGAAAAACTCAAATGTATTTCTTATGATGAAATGCTCGAACTTGCAACATTGGGAGCACAGGTTCTCAATAACAGAAGCGTGGAAATGGCAAAAAAATATAATATTGAACTCGAAGTGCTTTCAAGTCTTACAAGAGCACCGGGAACTATTGTCAAGGAGGCAGCAAAAATGGAAAAAATGTTGATAAGCGGTGTGGCAAAGGATACTAACGTGGCAAGAATATCTGTCGTAGGTGTACCGGATGAGCCGGGTCTTGCATTCAAGATGTTCTCAAAGCTTTCTGCAAAGGGTATCAATGTAGATATAATCCTGCAGTCAATAGGTCGTGACGGCACAAAGGATATCTCTTTCACCGTAGCAAAGGACAATATGAATGAAGCCGTTGAAGCAATGGAAGAATATGTATCGGTAGTAGGCGGCAAATCTGTATCGGCTGATGACAAGGTAGCAAAGGTATCTATCGTAGGTGCAGGTATGGAAAGTCATGCAGGCGTTGCTACAAAGATGTTTGAGGCTCTCTATGATGCACAGATAAATATCCGCATGATCTCAACAAGCGAAATAAAAGTATCCGTTCTCATTGATGAAAAAGATGCTGATGCCGCTGTAAGTGCTATCCATGCAAAATTCTTTGATAATTGATGAAAATAATGCTTGCATAAGCGTGCGGATTGTGTTATAATATATGAGTCTTTTGGATACCGTCACTTGTGATGGGGTTCATATCGGCTGACTGATAAAAGCCGTATTTTGAAACGGGCAGTCCTCTGCTTTTTGATATAAAGCAAGAATGTCTGAAATAACAAGGAGGATTTTTTTAAAATGGACGCATTGAAGAAAATTGCAGAAAGCTCTCTTAAATCACAGGAAAATATGCCGAAATTTGAAGTAGGCGATACCGTAAAAATCGGTGTAAATATCCGTGAGGGTGACAAGGAAAGAGTACAGATGTTCGAGGGAACAGTTATTGCCAGAAAAGGCAGCGGTGTTGCGGAAACTTTCACAGTACGCCGTGTATCATACGGTGTAGGCGTTGAAAGAGTATTCCCCGTACATTCCCCGAATGTAGTATCTGTTCAGGTAGTAAGAAAAGGCCGTGTTCGCAGAAGCAAGCTCTACTATCTCCGCAGCAGAGTCGGCAAGGCAGCCAAAGTCAAGGAACAGATCAGATAATCATCTTTGTAAAGAAAGAGGGACAAGACCATGTTTTGTCCCTTTTTTGTTACTATTTTGGAAAGGAAGCTGAATGACGATATGAGCAGAAAAAGTAAAGATAACAAAGACGAAAAAATCTTGCTGAAAAATTCCTTTCAGTGGTTATATATGGTAATATGGATATTGTTTCTGTTTGTATTTATGTTCAGTGTACTGTTCAGAGTGGTGTCGTTCAAAGTTACAAGAGAAAACGGAAGCACGATAAATATCAGCGTGATAGTTTCACAGCTCGACCGTTCACTTAATGTTGGTGATGAAGTGGCAGCTTTTTCGGGTAAAAGCAATTTTGTCGGTGAAATAGCGGCTTTTGCAGGTGATGAAATAACCCTCGGAACAGGCAAAAGCAGTTTGGTTGACTGTCTTGTATATAAAAAACAGGGCTTTTTTTCACTTGATGAACTCGGTGAAGTGATAAAAGATAAAAAAGTTCCCGAAAACTGTGTCCTTGTACTGAGAGATGTTATACCCGAATACGGATATCTTCGTGTCGGTGAGATAATAGAAAACAGCCATATAATGGGCAGAGCAGAATGTATTGTCTATCCGTTCAATATGATAGGAAAAGCTGTCAGTGAAATGAACATCTTCTGAAATGGTGGTGGCGTTAAAATGCAGGATAAAAAGAATGACGGATTGCTGTTGTTTATATATGATATAGGAGAGATGTTTTTTTTCATAATGTGTGCTTTACTGCTCATAATGGTATTCTTTTTCAGACAGGTGACAGTTGACGGACATTCAATGGAAAATACTTTGCAGGATAAGGACAGGCTTATAGTATGGAGCTGTAACTATGCCCCAAAACAGGGAGATATAATTACAATAAGTCACGGTGCATTTCTTGATGAACAGCTTATAAAAAGGATAATAGCGACAGAGGGTCAGAGAATAAAAATAGATTATGATAAAAATGAAGTATCGGTTGACGGAAAAATTCTTGAAGAAGACTATATCAAAGGCAGAACGATAAAAGCAAGAGATTATCCGATAAATGAATCCGATATAGTTGTACCCGAGGGGTATGTTTTTGTAATGGGCGATAACAGGGAACATTCAACGGACAGTCGTTCAATGCTCGTTGATATGATACCTGTCAATAATATAATGGGCAAGGCTTTTTTCAGGATATCTCCTCTGAACAGCTTTGGAAATATTTGATAAAGAAAGGTCGTTTTGATATGGAAGAAAAAGATAAAAATAAAATCGTTGCACATAAAGCAATTATTACTACCGAAGAAAAGGATAAAAATATAACTATATCCGAACTGCTTTTTGAATGGGCAGGAGCGGTGTTTGTATCAATAGTAATAGTTATGCTTATACTGACATTTTTTGTCAGGCAGGTGACAGTGAGCGGAAGTTCAATGACTGATACACTTCAGAACGGTGATAAGCTCATGATAAGCAGTTTCATGTATACTCCTCAGAATGGAGATATAGTCGTAGTAAGTCATGGAGATAAGTACAGCGACCCGATAATAAAAAGAGTCATAGCATTGGGCGGACAAAGATTGGATATAGATTATAATACAGGTGAAGTTATCGTTGACGGAGTTATATTAGAGGAAAATTATATAAAAGGCAGGACAAGACAGCTTTCAAATTCAATATCTCTTGAAGAATACAATAATATTATCCCCGAGGGATATGTCTTTGTCATGGGAGATAACAGAGAGGGTTCACTCGACAGCCGAAGCAAGGAAATAGGACTTATACCTGTGAATAATATAATAGGCAAAGCCGAATGGAGAATAATGCCTTTTGACAAATTCGGAACGGTATATTATAATATGAAATAAGTAAGGAAAGCGTGAGAATATGGAAGAATTAAAGTCAATACAATGGTATCCCGGTCATATGACGAGGACTAAAAGGAAAATAGAGTCACAGCTTAAACTGATAGATGCAGTCGCTGTCATACTTGATGCAAGAGTTCCGTATTCAAGCTGTAATCCCGATTTGAGAAGTATCATAAACAATAAGCCGAGAATGGTCGTTCTTAATAAGTGCGATATGGCAGACCCGAATGAAACCAAAAAATGGATAAAGCTTTTTAAAGAAAAAGGTATACCGTCAGTGGCATTGGACTGTAAGACGGGCAGGGGCTTGAATATGTTTATACCGACAGTAAAGGAGCTTCTTGCCGACAAGATAAAGTCATGGGAAGAAAAGGGCATGACAGGCAGGACTATAAAAGTAATGGTCGTTGGAATACCCAATGTCGGAAAGTCATCTTTTATAAATAAAATGTCAAAACAGAATCGTGCAAAGGTAGAGGACAGACCGGGCGTTACACGTGGAAATCAGTGGTTCACGATAGGAAAGGGCTTTGATTTGCTTGATACTCCCGGGGTATTATGGCACAGATTTGATGACAAGCAGGTCGGAGAAAAATTGGCGTATATAGGTTCGATAAAAGATGAGATACTTGACACCGAACACCTTGCAGGCAGACTTCTTGAATATCTCAGGGATAACAACATTGAACAGCTTTGTGCAAGATATAAGCTCAATACCGAGGATATAACAGGCTCACAGGGTTATGAGATACTTGAGTTGGTCGGCAGAAAAAGAGGTATGTTGGTATCAGGCGGAGAAATAAACACTGAGAGAGCAGCGCTTACTGTGCTTGATGAATTCAGAAGTGCGGCACTCGGAAGAATAACTCTTGATAAAACGGAGGACTGCACAGATGTCAAAATCTGAAAAAGAAAGTATAGATATGCTTGCTTATGAAAAGGGATATATCTCACAGGGATTTAAAATGATATGCGGAGTAGACGAGGCAGGCAGAGGACCTCTTGCAGGACCTGTATGTGCGGCAGCCGTGATATTTCCCGAAGGACTGATAATAGATGAAGTCAACGATTCCAAAAAACTCTCCGAAAAGAAAAGGGAAAAGCTGTTCGATAAGATAAAAGAGGAAGCGTTGAGTTACAGTATAGCCTATGCAAGCGTTGAGGAGATAGAGGAAATGAATATACTCAATGCGGCAATGCTTGCAATGAAAAGAGCCGTTGAGGGATTGGACAAAAAGCCTGATATGATACTTGTAGACGGAAATAAAGAGCCTGATATTGACGGTATAGACTGTACAGCAATAGTGAAAGGCGATGCACTTTCACATAGCATAGCAGCGGCATCTATCCTTGCAAAAGTCAGCCGTGACAGACTTATGAAAGAAATGGCGAAAAAATATCCCGAATACGGCTTTGAGAAGCACAAGGGCTACGGAACAAAACTGCACCGTGAGAAAATTCTTCAATACGGTATCTGTGAGATACACCGCCCGTCATTCCTGACAAAAATACTCGGGGAAGATAAAGATGAATGACAGTAAACGTACAGGAGATTCAGGAGAAGAAAAAGCCTTGGCATTTCTCCTGCAAAAGGGTTATTCATTTGTCGGCAAAAACTACCATTCAAGGTACGGTGAGATAGATATAATAGTCAAAGACGGGGATAATATCGTATTTGTTGAGGTGAAAACGAGAAAAAGCAATTCGATTGCAAGACCGTCCGAATTTGTTGATTTTCGTAAGCAGAAGCGTATTCTGACGACAGCAGAGATATATTTATACGAAAATCCGACAGACCTTCAGCCGAGATTTGATGTCATAGAAGTGACTTACAAGGGAAATAAATTTGAGATAGAGCATATAGAAAATGCTTTCGGAGGATAATAATGAGTTTTAAATTAAAAGAGAGTATAAATATAAGTGAAGATGAAAAGAAAATACGTGAAAGTGTTTTTATAGATGAACAGAAATTCACGGCAGAATTTGATGAAACGGACAACAAGGCAAAGCATTATGTCATGTATGACGGAGAAAAGGCGATAGGATGCTGTCGTGCATATTCCGATGAAAAAGACCCGAAACACTGGCATATAGGCAGGATAGCAGTCATACCCGAAATGCGTGGCAAGGGGATAGGCTTTAAGATAGTATCGCAAACGGAAGTATACATAAAAAAATATGGTGCGGAAATAGTATCGCTTTCGGCACAGCTCAGAGTAAAAGGCTTTTACGAAAAGCTGGGCTATAAGGCTGAGGGCGAAGTCTATTATGACGAGTACTGTGAGCATATCAACATGGTTAAAATATTATGATATATATTATGAGAATCGGAATTCTATTTCGATTCTTTTTTTAAACCGACAGTTTATTGAAAGAAAGTCGGCTATGGTATTATAATATCATAAGACGAGAGCAAAGGGAGGGAAAAAATATGACAAAAAGAGAAGAAAAATTCAGAAAAGCGGCACGACAGGTTATTCTGATACTTGATAATTTTGAGGGTGACAGGGACAGAGTTGATAAGGAAGTAATGTACATATTGAAAAAAAATATGGATATGTCATTAAAATGGTCATATAATACCCGAAGAAAATTGTCTGAACAGTCGGGGCTGTTGGATGAAACATATACTTTGATGAGTTTCCTTCTGAAAAATTATATTTGGCCTAAAAGATATGGCGGAAATCATGAAGAAAAAGACAAGCTGGAAAAATTGAAACAACTGCTGGATAAGGAAAAATCCACAGGAGGAGAAATCAATGTATCAGAAAAGTTAAAGACTAAGAAAACAAAAACTATGTACGAAAATATGCTGGCAAATGAAAATATAAACAAAGTGTATGGATATGATAAAATTGAAGAAGGACTAAGGCTGTATAAAAAAATATCCTGCCATACAGAACAGGAAGCTAAATTTGACAGATATGAACTAATGATGAAACAGAGAAGATATAAAACAATGCTTTCCGAGGATTATGAATCGTCTGATGATTATTTTAATGAATATGATTTGTTTGATTTGTTTGGTGAACCTTATGAGAATAACAAGGATGACAGGCTTGATAAAAAATATGATAGGTTTAAAGAAAAGAGAGAATTTTATAAAAATATAATTCAGATACAGGAAAATTATGAAGGTGCCGAGTCATTGGATTTTATGGAGTGGCTCAGGGAAAAATACAAAGTTTTTATGAGAAAGGAAAGTGAAACGGTATGATAAAACACTCAATGGAAGAAAACAGATTTGCAACAAGGGAAGAATTTTTACATGGACTGCACAAGGAAAAGATGGGCGAACTTACGTCAATGTCCGGAGTACCGCTTTATAATCAGAACGGTGAAGTATACACTGATACAGCCGACAGTCATACTCTTATATTCGGAAATACAGGCACTAAAAAAACAAGAAATTTCTGCATACCGTCGGTCTATTCGATAGGCTCGTCCGGTGAATCAATGATAATAACCGACCCGAAAGGCGAGATATATAAGAATACATCAGGATTCCTTGCAAGTCAGGGCTATGACATACAGGTGCTCAATTTCAGGGATACAGAGTACAGTATAAGATGGAATCCGCTGGAAATACCGTATAATTACTACAAAAACGGAGCAAAGGACAAGGCGGTCGAGATGATAACAGACTTTGCGATACAGCTCAAAGCTCCCGTACATAGTGACAAGGATGTCTATTGGGAAACTCAGGCAGTGGATATGTTTGTCGGACTGGTCCTTGTACTGTTCGAGTGCGAGAAAGACCTTGACAAAGTAAACTTAAAAAGTGTGCAAAGACTGAGAATGTACATGGATGTCAGCGGAAAAGGCAATGAGCAGGAAGTATTCTGGGACTTGTACAATACATTCCCCGAAAACAGCATTATCAAATATAAATTGGGAACGCTTTATTCTCTGAGGAATACAGAGAGAACTTTTGCAAGTATAGTCAGTGTATTTGACGGCATGATGAGTATGTTCCTTTTCAATGACAGGATAATGTCAATGCTTTCGTCGTCTGATATAGATATAAGAGAACTCGGAGATAAAAAAACGGCTGTTTATATTATAATCCCCGATGAAAAGACTACATTCCATTTTCTTGTCAGCGTATTCATCAAGCAGTGTTATGAATGTCTGATAAGCAGTGCACATAAAAATCAGAGCGGTCAGATAAAGATAAGAATGAATTTTGTACTTGATGAGTTCTCAAATTTCCCGAAAATATCCGATATGCCTGCAATGATATCAGCGGCAAGAAGCAGAAATATCAGGTTCATACTGATAGTTCAAAGCAAACAGCAGCTTTTTTCAATGTACGGTGCAGATGCCGAAACTATCAAATCAAACTGCCGAAACTGGATATTCCTTGCGTGCAGGGAGATAGGACTTCTCGAAGAAATATCGAATCTTTGCGGAAGTGTCTATACAAGCGATAAGGGCGAGATACCGCTTCTTAATATAACACAGCTCCAAAGTCTGAAAATAGGCTGGACAGACAGTCAGGCACTTATACTCAGAACAGGTGTACGACCGTATATAACAAATGTCAAGGATTTTTCTGTATATCCTCAGTCGGGATATCCTTTCGTGAGATACAGGAAAAAGCCCATTAAGGAAGTGGAAACGTTTTCGGCAGTGAAATATATGTATGACTTTGTGGATGCCAAGATAAAGAAAGGCGGAAGATAATATGTTTGAAAGTATATCAAATGATATGTTTAAAGTATCGGGATACAGCCTCGAAAGCAAGGAAATTTTAAAGATATCGCCTGTATACCTTTTTTCACTTGACGGTGTAAGTGATGAGTATATAACGGAGAATCTGAAAGACCTTCTTATTGACTTTGAGAAAAAAGGCATATTTTCGGTAAATACGGATGACATTGTATATCTGAACCAGGAGTACGGCACATCAAATTATGAGATAACAGAAAGTCTTGGTCTGTCGGATGAATGTGGGAAATTCAAGAAAACGCTTGAACAGTGGCTGACAGAAATAAACTTGAAGTGCTATGTGTCACAGGGAATAGTTCTCATAAAGATAAATGAAACAGAGGGTATATCCTCAAAATCTGTGTGGTGGAAAAGACTGATATCAAACATAAATAACTTCAAGAAAGACTATCTGTTTATGATACAGACGGATACAGATAACTTTGACAAGGTTTACAAGTTTATGAGTAACGAGATATTCTGTCAGAAGTTAGTGATAGAGTCACCGAACAGTGAAAAATATTTTGATATTTTCGTGCGTAATCTTAATAAATACAAACTAAGTCTTGACAGTTCGGGCAAAAAAAAGCTCCAAAAAATAATTCTTGAAAATATTAAAAGTCTTGATACAAATAAATTTATCAAATGGGAACAGGAAATTATCTGGAAGTATATGGTGAATTTTGACGGAGAAGTAAAAAAAGAGGAATTTATCTGGTATGAAAGACAGCAGAGCGAAGAAAATGAAGAATTGAGGAATGTTTTGCCATGTGAATACATAAATGAAAACGGACTGAAAGAGGATGTTGCGTCAGGCAGGGAATTGTCGAGATTAGGTTTCTGACTGAATAAAAAAAGCGGATTTTCCGATGAAAAAATTTCGGAAAAATCTGCTTTTTTATTTTGTATGGATGTGTTATAATATTTTCATAGAAAATATTATAAGGAGTTTTTTTAATATGGAATGGGAGTTTACAATATTGAATAATATTCAGGGGTGGAGAAATTCTTTTCTTGACAGGCTCATGCCATGCATATCTTTTTTGGGATATTGGGGACTTTTATGGATAGTAATAACGGTGATGTGCCTGTCGGTGAAAAGATACAGAAAATTGGGCAGGTCGCTTGCTTTTAATATGATATTCAACGTGATAGCGTGCAATATCATATTAAAGAGGATAGTGCAGAGAATACGTCCCTATGTGCTCAACAGTACGGTCGATTTGATAGTACCGCCAGAAATTGAATTTTCATTCCCGTCGGGACATACTTTTTTTGCATTCGGAGCGGCAACGATAATATTCATATATAATAAAAAAGTAGGAATATTGGCATATTTGGTTGCGTTTGCAATAGCCTTTTCAAGACTGTATCTGTATGTGCATTTCCCGACAGATGTTATTTCAGGTGCATTGTTCGCAGTCATTATAGCAATTATCTCATATAAGATAGAGAATATGCTGTTTGACGGAAGAAGAAAATTAAAGGCGGGAAAGAGCGTTTGATATATCGGCAAAATTCTGCATAGTCATTTCTTCCGCACGGGCATTTGATTTTATACCGGCACTTTCGAGCAGTGAATTTATCTGAGCTTTTGGCATGGACAAACCTGCACTGAGAGAATTTGCAAGAGTCTTTCTTCTCTGAAGAAAGGCAGCTTTGACAACTTTAAAGAACAATTTTTCGTCAGCCGCCTCGACAGGCGGCTTATCTAATATTCTGAGCTTTATTACTTCGGAATCGACTTTGGGAGCAGGCAGAAAACTTCCGGCAGATACTTTAAAGAGCATTTCGGGTTCGGAATAGTATCGTACAGCTGCACTGACAGCCCCCGACTGACGAGTACCCGGAGCAGCACATATCCTTTCGGCAGCTTCTTTCTGAACCATGACCGTCAGGGAATCAATGGGTAGTTTTTCTTCAAGGATACGCATAATAACGGGAGAAGTTATATAATACGGAAGATTTGCACATATAACGACATGACCTTCTCCGAATTCTTCTTTGATAAGAGCCTTGAGGTCGAGCTTCATGGCATCACCGTTGATTATCTTTATATTATCATGGTGAGAGAGTGTTTCGTCAAGGACAGGCAGAAGTCTTTTATCGAGTTCAATTGCAACGACCTTGTAAGAAACCTCGGCAAGTTCATTAGTGAGAACACCTGCCCCCGGACCTATCTCGATAACTCCGACATTCTGACCTGCACCGCACATCTGAGCCATTTTAGGACAAACAGAAGGATTTATCAGAAAGTTCTGACCGAGAGCCTTTGAAAAAGTGAAACCGTGTTTTGAGAGGATATTTTTGACGTATGATATATCGGTTAAATTACTCATAGATATTATTTCCTTTTAAGAACTTATTATTTTTTTGACCATGTTTTCGGATAGAAAGTAAGCAGTACAGGATAAATTTCAAGTCTTCCGAGGAGCATTGCAACGGAAAGAACGAATTTGGAGAAATTGGAATAAACCGCATAACCTTCCATAGGACCTGTCCGGTCAAATCCCGGTCCTATATTATTTATACATGAAACGGCTGCACTGAAATTGCTTTCAAAGCTGAGAGGTTCAAATGAGATAAGTAAAAAAGTGCCTAAAATAAGGACTATGTAAAGAGCAAAATATGTGCTTACACCATAGAGTGTATTTTTGTCAACGGGTTTCCCTTCAAGCTTTACAGCTGTGACAGAACGTGGATGAAGAAGTCTGCGGATATCTTTTTTTATGAGCTTGAAAAGAAGCATTGCCCTTGAAACTTTAAGACCGCCTGCGGTAGAGCCTGCACAGCCTCCGATGAACATCAGGAGAAACAGAATGTTTTTGGAAAGCTGAGGCCATTGGTTGAAATCGGCACTTGCAAAGCCCGTTGAGGAGATTATTCCTGCGACCTGAAAAGAGGAGTGTCTGAAAGAGTCGGAGAAATTATTGTAAATGGGGAAGATGTTCCATGTTATTATCGCAATTGAAGCGATAACGATACCGGCATAGCACCATAATTCACGGTTGGAGAAAACGGCTTTGAAACGCTTTAACAGGAGCAGGTAAAAGAGATTGAAGTTGATACCGAAAAGGAGCATGAATATAGTAATGACCCATTGTGAATAGGGACTGTAACTTGCAAGGGAATCGGCTTTGATACCGAAACCGCCTGTACCGGCAGTGCCGATAGCATGGACAAGGCTGTCAAAGAAGTGCATATCGCCAATGAGGAGAAAGAAAAATTCAAGTGCTGTGAGGGCAAAATATATGATATATAATATTTTGGCGGTGTCACGGACTTTAGGGACTAATTTTCCGATGATGGGTCCTGCCATTTCAGCTCTGAGAATGTGCATTGCACGACCGGAATCGGTTCCTGAATTCTTGGGGATTATTGCCATTATGAGAACAAGTACACCCATACCGCCCAGCCAGTGAGTGAAGCTACGCCAGAAAAGCATACTCTTGCTCATGCTTTCAACGTCTGTCAGGATAGATGCACCTGTTGTGGTGAATCCGCTGACCGTTTCAAAGAAAGCGTCAAAGATATTCGGTATCTCACCGCTTATGACAAAAGGAACACAGCCTATTGCGGAAAGTGCTATCCATGCACAGGTGACTATTATAAATCCTTCTTTGGCATATATTATTTTATTTGACGGTTTGGAGATAAGGAGCGTTAAAGACCCGAGAGCGAGAGCGATAAAAATGGTTATGGAAAATGAAAAGATACTTTTTTCTTCCCAGAAACAGAAAGAAACCAAAAGAGGAAGTGTAAGGAGTAGACCTTCAAGAATGATTATTTGTCCTATCATGTAAAAAACGGCTCGTCTGTTCATTTTATGACCCCTCACTTTACAATATCAGATAAATCATTAAGTCGCTGTTCCGAAGTTACAATAATGACCTTATCGTTTTTCATTATCATATCATCACCGTTTGGAATAATAGGCTTTCTTTCACGGATGATTCCGGCAATGAGTATATTGGGTTTAAGCTGAAGGTCACGAAGGGGGATATTTACCTGTTTGAAGTCTGAACGGACGTTGAATTCAAGAACTTCCGCCTTGTCGTCCATGATATTATAGAGAGTTTCGACATTGCTTCCTCGTGAATTTTCGAGAGCCCTTGCATATCTCACAATGACATCGGAAACTATTTTCTTGGGAGAGATAATGCAGTCCAGTCCCAGACGTGCGGCAAGACTTGCAAGTTCATTCCTGTTTATCTTTGCGATAACTGTCGGGACATTTTGAGATGAAGCGAAAATGGATATAAGAATATTTTCTTCGTCCATGCCCGTAAGAGCCACAAAAGCGTCAAGTGAATTAAGACCTTCTTCAAGCAGGAGTTCCTGTTCTGCACCGTCACCCTCTATAACTACAACTTTATCAAGAGATTCGGCAAGTTCCTGACATTTATCATGGTCTTTTTCGATAATTTTGACACCGTTGCCTGAAGCGGTAAGCATTTTAGCAAGATAATAAGCAATCTTGCTTCCGCCGAGTATCATAATATCCTTAGCTTGTCGTTTTTCTATTTTGAGTGAACGCATGAGCTTTTGTATTTCGGTAGGAGAAGCAGTAAGACCGATCTTATCACCTGTCATGAGCTGAAAGTTTCCTGAGGGGATATAGACATCTTCACCTCTCTGAACGGCACATATAAGGAATTTGGCATTGAATTTGTTTCTCAGTTCCATGAGCTTCATTCCCGCAAGAGCGGAGTTTTCTTTCAGTTTCATTTCGATTATCTCAAAATTACGCTGAGAGAAAGTCTGTATCTTGACAGCGGATGGAAGTTTGAGTATATTGAACATCTCGACTGCTGCAAGGGCTTCGGGATTGATAGCCATGGATAAATCGAGCTGCTGTCGGAGAAAACCGAGATTTGTCTGAGTATATTCGGGGTTTCTGATACGGGCAATGGTATGCTTTGCTCCCATTTTTTTAGCCATGTAGCAACTCAGCATATTGAGTTCATCAGACGAAGTGACAGCAATAAACATTTCGGCATTTGCAACACCTGCTTCCTTTAGCATATCGTAATCAGTACCGCTGCCGCATACAGCCATGATATCATGCAGATTTGTAATTTCGGTTATGACCTGTTCATCGTTGTCTATCCCGACAACATTATGTCCTTCTTCAACAAGGCTTTCAAGGATAGTTGAGCCTATCTTTCCGCAGCCTACAATAATAATATTCATATAAAAATACCTCTCAAAAAAATATTTATTATATTATAGCACAATTATTAAAAAAGTACAAATAATTTATAGATTTTTATATAAATATATGATATAATATTTCCAAATAAATTTCAGGAACGGAGATGTTTTTTATGAACATAACACTTTTGGGATGCGGAAGATGGGGCTCGTTTATAGCGTGGTATCTTGATAAAATAGGACATAATGTAACGATATGGGGATTGTCTGATGCACCTCAGTTCATAGAAATAAGAGATACAAGAAAGAATAATATGCTGACATTCAGAGAAAGTATCAAAGTGACGGATGACCTCAAAAAAGCAGTATCAGGTGCAGATGTTATGATAATATCCATAAGTTCACAGGCAGTAAGGTCATTTGTTCCAAGGATTGCGGAATTTGATATAAAGGGCAAAAAAATAGTTCTTTGTATGAAAGGCATAGAAGTCAGCACAGGCAAGCGTCTGACAGAGATAGTAGAAGAATTTGTCCCCGAAGAAACTCCCGTAGCTGTATGGGTAGGACCCGGACATCCGCAGGATTTCAGCAACGGTATACCTAACTGTATGGTGATAGATTCCCGACATGATGAATTGAAGCATGAGCTTATCAGAGAATTTTCAAGTGAGCTTATAAGATTCTATGTAGGAAATGACCTGATAGGAACGGAAATAGGAGCAGCAGCAAAGAATACTATCGGAATAGCGGCAGGTATGCTTGACGGACTGAATTTATCATCACTCAAAGGAGCATTGATGTCAAGAGGAACAAGGGAAATTTCAAGACTTATAAAAGCAATGGGCGGAAATGAACTGTCAGCATACGGCTTGTGTCATTTGGGAGATTATGAAGCAACGCTCTTTTCAAAGTACAGTCATAACAGACGTTTCGGAGAAATGCTCGTCAACGGTGAAAAGTTCGATAAATTAGCTGAGGGAGTTGATACGACAAAAGCCCTTGTATATCTTGGTCAGAAATATAATGTTGATTTGCCTATATGTCAGACGGTCTACAATGTAATAAACGGCAAAACCACCGCCAAAAACGGCTTGTCGGATTTGTTTTTGAGAAGTATAAAAACGGAGTTTTAATAAATGAAAGAATATTTAATCATAGCGGGGATAAACGGAACAGGAAAATCAAGTATTCGTGGAGTTTTAGAGGGTGAGGGCAAAAATCTCGGGTATATAATTGATGCTGACTTGATAGCGAAAGAAAATAATTATGATAATATAAAATCGGGAAAACAGGCTGTTCAGGAGATAAATTATTGTTTGGAAAATAATCTTTCATTCACACAGGAAACTACTCTATCGGGTCACCGCACAGTCAGCACTATAAAACAGGCTAAAAAACAAGGCTATGATGTTACAATGTATTATATCGGTCTTAATTCGGTTGAAGAAAGCCTGTCGAGAATTGCGAACAGAGTCAAAAAAGGCGGTCATGATATCCCGGAAGAATATGTTATTCACCGTTATAATAATAGGATAAAGTCACTTGAAAATGTGATACCGTTATGTGATAAGATAATTTTTTACGACAACGAAAACGGTTTTGTAAAAGTTGCCGAAATGAAAAATCATAAATTCTTTTATACAAACGGTATCCGTCCCGAATGGCTTTGTGAGATAAAAGAAAAATTGAATCTTTAAAAAAATTCTCCGCTGAAAGCAAAATCAGCGGAGTTTTTGTATTTAGAGCCCGTTTAAAATCTCCTGATAAGTAAAGATACAAAAGTAAGAACAGTAATTTGTAAAGAAATAGACAGTTTTCTTTCACAGTTTTTCCACAA
>CACZZB010000004.1 GCA_902785555.1 uncultured Ruminococcus sp. | reverse complement strand
CTTTGAGTTTCTTTGGTTGGTTTAGCAACTCCATTTTAACTCATTTTTAAGTCGTTGTCTTTATTTTTGTGCATTTTTCAGATTTGCTCATTTATAGTTTCAATATTATTCACTCCTAAAAAAATTTTTCTTGAAAAAAGGCGAATTATACTGTATAATTTTGTAATATACGGTTTAAGGCGGTACTATGTATGAGAGTTCGTTTGATAAAATCAGCAAAGTATATAATTATTGTTTCAATATTTGTAAGTGTGTTCTTTATATTCGGCATAAATGCAAATGCTTTGACAAAATGTGATTTGAATCATCTCATAGAGATGTTCCCCGATGGAAAATACTGGAATCATGTCGGTTCTTATGAAAATAATCCCGATGGCTGGACTGATACTCCATGTCCTCATGTTTTGGTAGATTCGGGACTCGGATATGATTATTATGTCGGTTTGGGCGAGTGCAATGAATTTGGCGGTGACGTGCAGTGTGTGGGATTCGTCAACAGGCTCATTTATGAAGCTTACGGTGTCGAGAATTATCTTTCATGGGAACAGGAATATTCCCTTGATAATGTCAAGCCGGGTGATGTTATCAGATTTTTATATGATATGCACACAGTTTTAGTAACGTCTGTTGACGGTGATTTGATAACCTATGGTGAATGTAACGGCAATTTAAGTGACTGTCAGATAAAATGGAATGTTCAGAAAACCAAAGATGAAATATACGAATCATTCACAACGCTGTATTCCGCACCTGAACCCCTTTCTGTACCGCTTGCAAATCATTCGACGATATCTGCCGAAAGCATATATATAAAAAGTTCCGTTGACATAAAAGCGATAGGGGAGGGCGGTTCGGAAAAATACACCTATCAGATATCCGTTTTAACATCCCAAAACGGTCAATGGAATGTATTGAAAGAATACAGCAGTGACACTGATTGCACATATACTCCCGATAAAGTCGGAGAATATCAAATAAGAGTCCGTGTAAAGGATTCTCAAACCGGTACGATTGTCACAAGACGATTAGTATTGAATGTTGAAGAACTTCCGCCTGTTCCGTATGATGAACTGATAGTTTTTCTGAAAATGCCGATATTTTTGTTTTCGGCTTTCGTATTGTCATTCAAAGCTGTTTTCAATATAATTTTATAAATGCAGATATTTTACTCCAACTATGAAAAATATAAAACAGAATAGTGCATATATTGCAAGTACAGCAAGCCTTATGTCAGGATTTTTTATCTTGTATATAAGGCTTTTTCCTGTTGTGAACATTACGACAGGAAACCAATACGGCAAAGTCAATGCCAGACAAGCATAAATCAGCTCAATGTTATTCAATTCCAAATCTCTCAATTTTCATAACTCCTTCACTCCGAAAAGCATTATCACATATATTATTAATAATATAATTTTTATTTTCAGATTTTGTATTTTTAAGATAAGTCTTGTTCCTGCTATAAGCATTAAAGCAGGAAACCAATACGGCAAAGTTAATCCCAAGAAAAAATAAATTTCAGGAATGATAGCAATATTTTTGTAAAAAAACAATGTCACGCATAATATTGCGTATATTACGAATAAGACAAGCTTTATTTTCATATTTTTTATTTTGAAAATAAGACTTTCTCCTATTATCATCATTGCAGCAGGAAACCAGAAAGGTATAAATAATGCCAAAGCAGTATAAAAATTATTCAATTTTTTGCACCTCTTGCATTATTCCAATATTCGGGGTGTGTTTCACCGCTCCATGAATACAGATTGTCATAACCTTTAATTTTATAGAATGGTGTGGAATAGTCCTTTTGACCGTCAGTAACGATATATCCTTTCATACTGTCAAAAAGTGCACTTTCATAAATACATACAGTATGTTCGTCCAAAAAATATACTTCATTAAAAGGAGTATATTTGAATGCGGAATATGCGTCGGATTTTATATTTTCAATATCTTCACTGTATATATATTTATTCAGGTCAAAATTTCCGCTGTGCAGTTCATCAAACATATATTTTCCTATTGTGAGCAGTTTTTGATTCTGAAAATCTGTATCGCTGCCATAGGGATAGGAAATCATTTCATAAGAGTAAACTCCCGAAAACGCAATCAGAAAAACCGTTAAAATTCCCGCAAAGATTTTAGGTGATTTTTTTGCCGTAACAACAGTGAATTTTTTATTCCTGAAATATGCCGTTATAAGAATTACAGATGAAACGACAAATCCCTGTGCCGCCAAAAAACAGCATATAATTCCATCTTCCTGCCAGTCGGAACTTCCGAAACCATAACTTCCCATATCCGTATAATAAATAATAATTCCGTTTGCTCTCAAAATACCGTATATAAACTGTATCACATAAAATATTACAGGCACAAAATGAAAGATTTTTCTGTCGAGTTTCATAACAGATTTTTGAAGATGGGCTAATAATATACAACCTAAAATTATCAAGCCGATAAAAGGAATACTTATAATAACGATATCAATTATTTCTGCTACGCTCATTAATTGTTATCTCCTTTTTGAAATTCGAGTATGTCCCCAGGCTGACATTCGAGAACGGAACACAATTTGGTGAGTGTGGAAAGTTTGATAGCCTTAGCCTTGCCGTTTTTGAGTACGGATATATTTGCGAGAGTGATACCGACCTTTTCGGAAAGCTCGGTGACACTCATTTTTCTTTTTGCGAGCATGACATCTATGTTGATAATGATTCTGTCTTCCATTGAAATTCTCCTTTATATCGTCAGGTCATTTTCTTCTTTGAGGTTTGCGGCTTTGAGAATGAGATGTGAAAGCACCGCTGCTGCAACTGCTATGGAAACACCTATAAATACAACTACAAGTGCCGCAAGCACGACTGACGGGTGATTGAAACCTATTATAAGATAAATGATATTTCCTGCAAAGAAAAATATGCTGTCGCCTAACGCAAGTGTGGAAATATATTTCATGCTTACGGCATTTTCTTTTGAAAAAGAATTGTCTTTGCCGATATTGTTGGATATTTTCCAAGCCAGATACAGCACTATATAACACGGTACAGCCGTAAGCCATAAAAGACCTAACCATAAATAACAGCCGTTAATGTATTCGGGATAATGCGATACAAAGTCATTTCCGAGTTCAGGCACGACAAGTCCGTAAAATATAAGTCCTATGATTCCCATTCCGATAATGATAGCTTTGAGCCATCTTGACAAAGATTTCTGATTCATAAAGAATTACCTCCGAGATAATATTTTTCTGTATTATACACCTGTAAATATTATTTGTCAATAAAAATTTATCGTATTACGATAAAATATTTTTGTGATGCAATAAAAAGCCGTAATTCGTTCAGGAATACGGCTTTTTTGTGTATAAATTTATGTTCTTTTGAATATAAGAGAAAAAAGGGCATTTCAGGTCAAAAAAATGCTTTCATACGGCAGGTGCCATATAAAAGCATAAAAATTCATTTCATATCAAAAATTATTTTTTAAGTTCTTCCATACAGTTATGACATATGTACTGATCCTTATAATTGATGAGATTTTCGTCAGATTTACAAAAAACGCAAGAGGGGCGATATTTTTTGATAACAACACTATCATCGTTTACAAAGAATTCTACTGAATCGGCACCGTCCTGAATATTAAGAGATCTTCTGATATCAGAGGGCAGTACCAATCTTCCTAATTTGTCAATTTGTCTTACACATCCAATCGCTCTCATAAATTACACCTCCGTTTTTGATTCGGATAATATATCCTTTAAATAATATAATACTGTTTATTTGCCAAAATGTCAATAGGTAATTATAAAAAAAATAGCATTTTTGGAATATTTTTGTTTTTTGGAGTCACTGTTTGTTAATGTCATAAAATGCCAAAAAAAACGACAAAATTCGACTTTTGACAAAAGAAATGTAATTTTGGTTCAATTAAAAAATTGCACAATGATAACATTTGAAGATTTTTGTCTATGGTTTTTGTATATATTGATGAGGTTATATTGCAGGGAGGAAATATCATTGTTAAGTTATATATGGCTGGGTATGGTAGCAGTAAGTTTTGTGTGTGCATTGTGCAAAGGAAATATGGAACAGCTTTCAAAAGCCGTTTTGGACGGTGCAGACAAGGCTGTTGAATTAGTCATATCAATGGCAGGAGTGATGTGTCTTTGGACAGGTATAATGAAGATAGCCGACAAGGGCGGACTGACTTCAATAATATCAAAGGTGCTTTCACCGATATTGTCGAAGCTGATGCCTGAGTATGACAAGGAAAGTGCAGCCATGAAGGCTGTCAGTGCAAATATCACGGCAAATATATTGGGATTGGGGAATGCTGCGACACCTTTCGGGATAGTAGCCATGAAAGAAATGCAGAAAACAAATACCCTCAGAGATTCTCCGAATAACAGTATGATAATATTTGTGATAATAAATACAGCTTCGATACAGTTGATACCGACAACCATTGCAGCACTTCGTCAGGCATCAGGCAGTGTTTCACCGTATTCGATACTTCCGTATATCTGGATAACATCTCTATTGACACTCGTTTCGGGAATTGTTATTGCAAGAATATTTATGCTGAAAGGTCGGGTTCATCACGGATAATATAGGGATATATGTAGTACCGACTGTGATAGTTTTCACAGTCATTTTCGGGGCATTCAAAAAGGTCGATTTATTCGGGGCATTTACCGAGGGAGCAAAGGACGGCATAAATGCACTTATAAGCGTTGCACCGTCACTGATAGGGCTGATAGTGGGGGTTTCCATGCTTGAAGCATCGGGATTTTTTGAGATACTCACACAGTTTTTGCAGCCTTTATGTAATTTTATAGGGATACCGGCAGAGGTTTTGCCGTTGGGACTTATGCGTCCTGTAACGGGAAGCGGTTCATTTGCCATACTCAATTCGATAATGCAGAAATACGGAGCTGACAGCATTATCGGAAAAACAGCCTCTGTAATGGCAGGCTCGACTGAAACGACTTTTTATGCGATAACGGTATATTTCGGTGCAGCAGGGCTGAAAAATACACGCTGTACTATCCCGTCGGCACTTTTGGCGGATATTCTGGGAATGTTTTTTGCAGTATACAGTGTACGATTATTAAGTCTGTAAAGTTTTGTGGGGAAAAATTATATTGTTGTAAAAATATTTATTTTATGATAAAATAAAAATAAAAAGGGGTTTTTTATGTGTATAAAGTAATTGATATTATAGAGCCGGACTTTGGCTGTGAAGGTCTTCCTGATGGTCAGGAAATATGCTGTGAGGTAATATTGGAGAGCGAAAACGGCAGGTTATCTGTAAAAATGCCTGATGCCGAGCTGTACAGGCAGGAAATTGATATCGGCTCGTCAGTGTCATATAGGAATGGCATTATAGAGAAGATAAAATGATAAAAACGGAGCATTTCTTAATGAAATGCTCCGTGAATTTTTTATATATTCTTTTTGTATTTTTCGACTATGACGATAAAAGCACCTATATCCATTGAATAGTTGTATGATATGCAGATAAGTTTTGATGAAACGAGATAGCCGTTTTCGAGGTCATTCGTAATGCTTTCGTTGCCGTTTGTTACAAGGCATTTTATTGCTGCATGGGTAAATTCCTGTGATGGCTGACCGTTCCATTCTTTGTATTCGTTATTTGAAACAGCATCACCAAAGCCTATTTTCTCAAAAAATCTCTTGTATTCATCATTGGCTTTAAGTATCCTGAATTTGTTGCTGCGATATTCCACGACAGCCGCAGGCACGGTCAAAGCGTTTTCATGCAGTTTTAATTTATGTTTGGAAATAAGAGAATTGTCGAGTCTTATCTCACCGATTTTCTCGTAATAGTCTGACATTGAAACGTCATCATATCCAAGACCTGTTTTTTTATCATATTTCTCCATGAAATAGTCAATAGTCATCGGGTGACTGAACAAAAATCCCTGAGCTTTTTCGCAGCCGATATCACGAAGAAAATGAAGTTGTTCCTTTGACTGAACGCCTTCTGCAAGTGTATGTATGCCGAGCTTTGACACCATGCTTATGACATCGCTTAAAATAGAGGAATTTTTGCCTGTTGTGCTGAAATTCTTCATAAATTTCATATCGAGCTTTATCAAATCGAATGTAAATTCCTGAAGTGTGTTGAGAGAGGAATATTCGCTTCCGAAGTCGTCCATCCATACATCAAAGCCTGCTTCACGGAAACGGTTTATCTGTACATTGAGAAATGACGGGTTATGGATAAAAGCACTTTCGGTTATTTCTATTGTAATGAGCTTGTGCGGTATGCGGTAGCTGTCAACTATTTTTATGACTTCTTCAGCAACGTCGCACATCTCAAAATTTATCCTCGATAAATTGACGGAAACAGGGATGAGGGGAAAATTTTTGTGTCTGAGCATATCAAGGTCTTCGCATATCTTTTTGAGCATATAGAAGTCGAGTTTATATATCAGCCTGTGTTCTTCAAGAACGGATATGAACTGTGACGGCTGAACTACGCCCCTGTCGGGTTTTTCCCAGCGGCAGAGAGCTTCCATGTCACAGACATTTCCCGTAAGGCATCTGACTATCGGCTGATAGTATACTTTTATATAGCCGTTTTGGAGAGCCTTGTCAAAGTGTGATAATATGTATCTTCTCTTGTGGTATTCGTCAAACATATTGTTGTCGAATATCTTATACTTATGGCTGTAATCGCCTTTAAGGCTTTTGCAGGCAAGTCTTGCACGGTCACACATGGAATCTATGTCTATATGATGACCGTTATCTATGTATATTCCGGCACATATCTGTACGGGAATACCTATGGGATTTCTGAATATCTGCTGATGTACGTTTTCTATACGCTGTTCAAGACCTTTTCTGTCCGAGAGGACAACAAAATGGTCTTCTGCAAGATGTGAAACGGGGTCTCCCGAAAAGACGTTTCTCAGAACATAGGCTGTATTGCTGAGTATACCGTTGCCACATTCAAAGCTGTATTTTTCGTTTATTGCCTTCATATCACGCACATCAAAATATACAATAGCAGGAGTTTTGGATTCCTGACGCATTTTTTTGATTTGTTCCTGAGATATTATACGAAATGCCGACATATTTGGCAGACCTGTCAAATCGTCATAGTATGAGTTTACTTCCATTTTCATAAGAGGAGTAACATCGAATCCGCATATAAAATATTGTTTTTCGTCTTTGTTGATTATTTCAAGTCTTATGCTTTTTATACAGTCGTTTGAGATACGGTTTATGATAGTGGCATTGGTGTTTTTGCCGCATTTATATTCTATGAATTTCAGTACCTGATATGTATTTTTGAAATTATATCCGAAGTTAGCCGAAAAGACAGACAGCATTTCATCAAGGGGATATTTTGTTTTGATACCTTTGTCGATGAAATAGACATTTCCGGAATTGCCGTCGATATGAGCCATAAATTCGGATGTTTTTGCGGACGAATAGACCATAGTTTCATAAACGACGCTGTCGGTGACATTTTCTGCCTGAAGTTTGAGATATATTTCACCTGTTTCGGGCTTGATTGAAACGTAGGGGGTTATTTTTACACTTATCTGTCCGGCTGATGAGCCGAAAGTGAATATATGGCTTTCAAGGTCGAATTTATCGGAATTTTTTCTGATATTTTCAGGCGAAAGCTCCGAAAAATATTCTATGTCATCATCTTCGATAAGCCAACCCTTGTTAAGACTGTAATATTCGGAATAACTGCAGTTATCTCCCAGAAGGCTCGAAGAATATCCCAGACTCGACTCGGATATGAGTTTATCGAGAGTTATATTCCAAAGGGAATAGCCTTTGTATCCAAAGGTGTTGAAAGGCAGGTCATTGGCTTCACCTTTGAGAAATTCCCTGAAATCTTCTTTTTCCTTTACGCTTTCGGTATCATATTGTTTTATGTTTATGTCATTGTACCACAGTACAAACATAGGTTCACCTGTGTCTGATGATATTCTTTTTCCGTTGAGATATATGCTGTGATACTGATTATCGGATTTCAGTTTTGCACGGAATGATGTATTCAGTTCACCGTTTCCATAGAAAAACTCACGGCATTTTCTCTTTACTTCATCAACATCTTCATTGTGTATGTAGTTATATATATCATGTTCAAGACAAGTATAGGCATCGTTTCTGTCTTCTGCTATAAGACGGCACAGTCCGTCGGAAACAAGGACTGTCTTGACTTTGTTGTTTTTGATGATAAAAAAGGCAAACGGAATCACAGAGGTTTCAATAAATATTCTCTGTTCCTCTGAATAATGGTATTCATTGATATTATTCATAAATAGAAGCCTCCTTGCAATAAAAAACTCCTCTGAAAAAATAATACTATTTTTAAATTATTTTGTCAATGTATATTTTCAATAAATTGAAAAAGATACTTCTGAATATTGTTTTTTATTTTTGAGGAATTATTTTTCTGACAGACAAAAAATGTCCTATAAAAACACAAAGTGCAGTCCAAAAAATGACTGCACTTTGTGCCAAAGGAAGTGATAATGAAAAAAACGAAAACAACACGAAACATACAATTTATTATTACAATACTATAATAACATAATATTCTGACTTTTTCAATAGTTTTTTTAATTTTTTTGAAAAAAATTTATTCATCAGGTATCAAAGTTACCGTAACATCAAAGCTGAAAGGTTCGATTTTGTTGTCTTCGGGAACTCTGAAGATAGTCAAAGTAACTTCATCACCGGGCTTGAATGTATTCATTTCATCAACAAATCCCGTAAAATCCTTTACAACTGTACCGTTAATGGCGGTGATTATATCTTTTTCCTTTACGCCTGTGGTATAAAGAGGACTTTCGGATGATATTTTTGTTATGATTATACCCTGAGGGATATTTTTGGTCTTGGACTGGTATAAAGTACAGTTCGTGCCTTCTATCCTCAAAGTTCCACGGTCATTTACATAACCGTATTTTATCAGTTTGTTTATTATGTCAATGACTTGGTCGCTGGGTATCGCAAAGCCCATTCCTTCATAATTTGTGCCTACTATCTTAATTGTATTCATACCGATGACACTGCCTTCATCATCTATCAGTGCACCGCCCGAATTACCGGGATTTATTGCCGCATCCGTTTGTATATATTTTACATAGCCGTCGGAAAGGACTCTGTTGAGTGCCGATATAGTACCCTTTGTGAGTGAGTTGGAATATTTTGCACCTCCGGGATTTCCTATTGCATAGGCATCCTGACCGACATAGAGTGCATTGGAATCTGCAAATACTGCCGGTGTAAGATTGTCGGCATCTATTTTTATGACAGCAAGGTCGGTTTTTTTGTCAATGCCTATGATAGTTCCGAGATATTGCTCACCGTTTGTGAGAGTTATCATAACGCCTGTGTCTTTTCTGTCATCAACAACATGGCTGTTGGTTGCAATATACCCGTCAGTGGTTATTATTATACCCGAACCTACACCGTTTTTATTGAGTATATAATCTTTTCCGGCTTCGTATGATGTTATGCATACGATAGAAGGTGCAGCTTTTTCATAGGCACGGTTCGCATTATTGAAAATATCGTTTTTGGAGCTCTCATGTATTGATATCTGAGGTCCGTTTGGGTCAGCCGTGACACTCGGTGCGTCTGCAAGGTCTGTGTCGACAGCATAAGAGGAATTTGAGTTTCTGTTAAAAGGAACTTTGTCATCATCTGATGAATTGTCAAATATTATTGAAAAATCTCCGTCGGAATTTGTCATTCCTATCACTATGATACCGATTGCCATAACAAGCATAAAAGCAGCCGTGAACCAAAGTATCGCTTTTGTTCCACGACCTCTCTTTCGGGGTGTGATATTATTATAATCGGGCTGAAAGGAATAGTTATAATTTTTATTGAAGTTATTTTGAATATTATTCTGTTGGTCATTCGGGTAATAAAATTGTTCTTTGTCATTATCAAATTCATTCATAAAAATATCACTCCCTTATATATATCATTTTTTTTCCTGTTTTTTCGGAATGTAGAAATCAAACTCACAGTATTCCCCGTGTTCGCTTTTGGCGGTGATATCTCCTCCGTGCATTCGTATAATGCTTCTTACAAGATACAAGCCCAATCCAAGACCTTTTTTGTCCTTGCTTCTGGATTTGTCGGTTTTATAGAAACGGTCGAATACCAAGCCTATCTCGGATTTGTTTATGCCCTGACCGCTGTTCTTTATCGAGAAATCCACCTGTTCGGAGTTTTCTGTTATTTTGAATTCGATATATCCGTTTTCATTTGTGAATTTTACAGCGTTTTCGATAAGATTATAAACTACCTGATACAGCAGGTCTCTGTCACCGTATACCATTTTTGATGAAATCGAGTCAAGACCTTTTATTTCGATATTTTTTCTTTCAATCTCCTGCTCAAATGTTATAACTATTGTTACGAGCATTGAAAGCAAATCAAAGCTTTGATAATTCAGTTTCATTTCACCGCTGTCAAGTCTTGAAAGGTCAAGCATTGAGCGTACAAGTCTTGCAAGACGTTTTATTTCTTCGGAAACGATACTCAGATAGTAATTCTGTTTTTCTTTCTGGATAGTTCCGTCAAGTATTCCGTCAATGAATCCTGCAATAGTTGTCATGGGAGTTTTCAGTTCATGCGACACATTCGCAACAAAGCTCCGTCGTACATTTTCGGATGCCGAAAGGGATTCCGCCATGTTATTGAATGACTTTGCAAGTTCGCCTATCTCGTCATCACTTGCGATATTGACACGGACACTGAAATCTCCCCGTCCGAACTGCCTTGTGGCTTTTGCTACCTGTTTTATGGGTTTTACGAAATTGTATGAAAATATACCTATTGCGAGAACCGATATTGAAAGTGTAGTTATTGCCGAAAGTATGAAAATACGCATGACCATATCCGTGAATGATGCTATGTCACTGGTATCCGATATCACCATGACTACTCCCATAGTATTGCTTTTATTGTTGTAATATATGGGCTTTGCCGAAATATATCTTTCTGTCTTATAGATACCGTCAAGTGTACCTTTTGAAAAATATTCCGAATCCTCGATAGTTTTCTTTACTATTTGCGGAGATATCTGAGAGCCTGTGATTTTTTCTATATCTATGCCGTCGGGAGAGCTTACTATCATGACGGGATTTGCATCAATATCCGTTACTATTACATCAACACCCACATCATCAACATATAATCTCAGAAGCTCCTGAACGGTATCGAGCTGATTTATATAAATTTTGGTATTGATACCCATTCCGAGTGATGGGTCTATGGCGGAATGTCGTCTTATAAAGCTGACGACATTATCGGCTCTCTTGTCAAGTACCTGTCTTTTCTCGTTTGCCCAATAGGTAGTTATAGTAAGTGTAAGGATTATTCCGAGTATCAGAAAGCTGAAAAAAACTATCAGAACACTTACGTTCATATATTTTCGGAATATGGATTTTTTTGAATAAAATTTTTTTTCAGTCTTTTCTTTCAAATTTATAACCTACTCCCCATACAGTTTTCAATTCCCATTTTGGCGAAATGCCCTGCAATTTTTCTCTCAGACGCTTGATATGGACATCCACCGTTCTTGAATCTCCGTAATAGTCGAATCCCCATACTTCATTCAGAAGGTCATCTCTTGAAAATACCCTGTTGGGATTGCTTGCAAGATAATATATAAGTTCCATTTCTTTGGGGGGAGTATCTATTTTTTTGCCGTCAACTCTCAGTTCATAGTTTGTCAGATTGATGACGAGCTTATCATATCTGACTTCCTTTTGTTCCTGAACTTCGGGTTTTTCACCGCTTATATCACCGTTTGTTCTTCTGAGAATAGCCTTTATCCTTGCAACTATCTCTTTGGTTTCAAACGGCTTTACCACATAGTCATCTGCACCAAGCTCAAAGCACAGCACTTTATCGAATACTTCGTCTTTTGCTGTCAGCATGATTATCGGACACATGGAAGTTTTTCGTATTTCTCTGCATACCTGTCTGCCGTCAAAAACGGGGAGCATTATATCAAGGATAACAAGGTCGGGCTTTGGCTTTTCGGTCTTGAATTTTGTCACAGCCTGACCGCCGTCATTGGCGATAACTACATCGAAGCCTTCTTTTTCGATATACAATCTCAGAAGTTCGCAAATATTTATATCATCATCCACTACAAGTATTTTTCCCATACTCATCTTTATATCCGCACCTTTCAGTTTTTATTTATACTGCGACCGTTAAGACAATTATAACATATTTATTTGTATAATGCACAATATTTTTTAAAAATTTTTTTATTCTGATGTTATATTTTTCAAATCTGTATTCTGACTTGTTTCATAAGCCTTTTCTTCAAATGTATAATCGGCTTTTGAAGGGTCGCTGTCGGAATTTTCGAGAAGTTTCCTTATAATATAGTCTGTCAGTTTCGGGTTTCTGACAAGCAGGGGACCTATCGTATATGTCAAAATAAAATTATCTTCAAGAATTATCTTTTCATCACGGTCAATAGTACCCCTGTGATTTTCAAATCCGATGATGTCAAAGTCGAAAACGGAGGTTTTCATGCATACGTCACGGACTGTCCTTTCATTTTGATAAGTGACGGTATAATCGAAAATTTCAAGAGCCGATTTACCGAAAAGCTCGATACTGTTTCCCGTTGCAATGAGAAAACCGCCATTTGATTTGTATTCAAGGATATCGTTTTTGTATCTGAGGATATCATCAAGGGCAAGTTTCAGATTATTTTCCGTGCCTGAGCCTATGAATATCACATTATAGTCACTGAAATCTATCTTATCACCGAATCTTATATTATCGACAGTGACTTCTTCGCCCGTTTCACGCAGATGATATGCAAGTGCTTTGCAGTTGCCCGTGTCACCGTAGAGATTCAGCAGGTCATAGTATATATTTGCAATTTTTATCATGGAAATTCACCTCATTCAATTTCATTGACCGAATTTATAAAAGGGTCTATATAGTCAAAGTTCAGGATACCGTAAACATTTCCCTGAGTCTGTTCGTCAAAAACTTTTCCTGCATGGTCGAGATTATCAAGTATGATTATTTTATCTTTTGGGATTCCCGCAAGCATTATTCGTGTCGCAAAATCGTATCTGTAAGGACCTGCACATACTACATTTTTTAAATTATCATCATTGAGGAGCTCAAAGTTGATGTCATAAAGCCATGACAGGTCAAAAAAAGTATATCTTCGGCTTATTTCCCTCAAGCCGAGAACGATAGTTTTCGGTGACTTGTCGAGAGATGTGTGTATGACTGCAAGATTATAAGTAGCATTGTTTTCGGCTTTGCAGTTGAGGGCAATATATTTTCTGCCTTTTTTGACTGTCTCTTTATAAATTTTATTCTGTATATGCTGTGCATTGAGTGAAGATGATATTTTATCATCAGCTATACCGACAAGGCTTAAAACAGAATATGCCGCAACTAAATTATATAAATTAAAGAGTATAAGTTCATTGGCTGTTATCCTGCTTTTGTTGTTGACGGTTATTTCATTTGTATCTTTATCGACAGAGGTTATGCAGAAATCGGGAGTATTTCTCGCAAAATCACAGTTCGGACATTTGAAATCCCCGACACTGCCGTAATGACGGTATTTGTAATCAAGTCTTGCACTGCATTTTGGACAGTAATTTATATCTTTGACATCATTGATGTCATTTTCATAGCTTGCAAAAAATTCATCTATGCCGAAGTATGTCATATCATTTTTATACAGGGAGAATTTTTTTGTAACGGGGTCATCACCGTTTACTATGATATGTGTATTTTCGGGGATGCCCTTTAAAATCTCACCGAAAACGATATCAAAATCCCCCTGTCTGGGAGGCTGGTCACGGGTGATATTATTTATCACGAGATAGTCGGGCTTTATATATTTGGTGATGAATTTGAGATAGCGTTCATCGGTTTCGAGAACAAGGGCATCTGTGGGGATTTTTCCCGAAAATTTTATATTTTTGATAACAGTCGAAGCAACACCGCTGAGCAGGTTTGAGCCTTCAAGATTATGTGCGACTGTCATGCCGTTTTCACGCAGAGCATCGGCAATGATGCGTGTAGTAGAGCCTTTTCCGCAGCTTCCTGTTACCATTATGACAAGTTTCGGATATTTTACGGTTTTCAGATAATCCGGAAACAGCTTGAGTACAAATTCACCCGGAAAACTGCTTGCATTATAGTGCATTATCTTTTCAGCGAAAAATACCATTTTTCCGATAAGGGTTCCTAAAAATCTTTTCACAAAATATCAATCCTTTTTGTTAAGAAAATCACCTAATAAATATAGCACAAATAAGAAAAAACAGCAATAAATTTAGATGAATTTTTTTGAGCCGTAAAAATTAAGATAAAACATTGACAAAAAAAACAAAATATTATACAATCATTTTATGTAAATTGATTTTGAGAAAGGGCGTTGTAAATAATGATTACTTTTGAAGCGAAAATAAACGACAGAATTGTAAGGATGTATTCAAATTATCCTCTCAAAAATGCTGCCGGTGCAATCTTTAAAACTCTTACACAGATAGAAAGTCAAGATGATAATGATATATTTGACAGTAGATTTGTATTGGGATTCGGATGGTCATTTTTCTATACGAGTGAAAGAAAAGATAAAGACGGCAATACTTTCTATGTTGTTGAAACAAACGATTACAGAAAAAATCCCTTCAAAGACAGAACGGATGATGTTACCCTTGCACTTCTTGCCCAGAATATGCAGGTCGAGGCTGTCAGCGTTGCTAAGGTCAATCCGGAAGTGGCTACTTTCAGAGATACTATACTTGTACTCAAAGAAGCTATGAATGCGTCAGATGTATATATGAACAGAACAGAACCTGCAAAAGACGGTGATTCGGGCTGGTATTTCGGACTTCTCAATGACCCCAATGAAGAAAACCATAAGCCCGAGGACTATCTGAAACTCTATTCGTTTGAACTTTTTAAATTCCGTTCGGAGGCTATCAGGGTTCTTGAACTGCCTGTTGGAACAGTTGCGGTATTCCATGATAATAATATGACCGCTCTTGTTGACGGAAACGACAATCCTCTCAAATTCACAACAACGGAAGAAAGAGAAAAACTTGCCGCAAAAGCAAGAGAAGAATGGACAGCGGCTGTAGAAGCAGCCAAGGCTGCAGCAGGAACTGATGGCGAAACCAAAAAGGAAGAATAATGTACAGACTTATCAAACAAAACGGAAAAGCAAGGCGTGGCGAAATAACCACCCCTCATGGTGTTATACAGACACCGGCATTTATGAATGTTGCGACCTGTGGGGCAATAAAAGGTGCTGTATCGGCACTTGATTTGAAAGACCTTCGTTGTCAGGTGCAGCTTTGCAATACCTATCATCTGCATTTGCGACCCGGAAATCAGAATGTCAAAAAATTAGGCGGTCTTCATAAATTTACCCGCTGGAATGCTCCTATCCTCACCGACAGCGGCGGTTTTCAGGTGTTTTCGCTTGCAAAGCTCCGCAATATCAAAGAGGAAGGTGTGACATTTTCGTCACATATAGACGGTCATAAAATATTCATGGGTCCCGAGGAAAGTATGCAGATACAGTCCGACCTTGGTTCAACTATCGCTATGGCATTTGACGAGTGCATAGAAAATCCTGCTGAATATAACTATACGAAAAATTCCTGTGACAGAACTTACAGGTGGCTTTGCCGCTGTCAGAAAAAAATGCAGGAATTGAATTCTCTTGAAGATACGATAAACAAACAGCAGATGCTTTTCGGTATAAATCAGGGTGCAACGTATGATGACTTGCGTATCGACCACATGAAACGTATACGGGAATTAGACCTTGACGGCTATGCAATAGGCGGTCTTGCAGTAGGAGAAACTGCACAGGAAATGTATCATATCATTGATGTGGTAGAAGAATATATGCCAAAGGATAAGCCACGTTATCTGATGGGAGTAGGAACTCCCGTGAATATCCTTGAAGCCGTGCATCGTGGCGTTGATATGTTCGACTGTGTAATGCCGACACGAAATGCCCGTCATGCCAATGTGTTCACATGGGGCGGAAGAAGAAATATGCTCAATGAGAAATACTCCCTTGACGAAAACCCTCTTGACAACGAATGTGACTGTCCCGTATGCCGAAACTTTACAAGGGCATATATCAGACATCTTTTCAAAAGCGGTGAAATGCTTGCAATGCGTCTTTGTGTAATGCACAACGTCTATTTTTACAATACCCTGCTTATGAAAATAAGAGAAAGCATAGAGAATGATACCTTTGAAGAATTTTATCAAAAATATATCCCTGTTCTTGATAAAAGAATATAAAAAATACTCTTGCAAGTTACTGTCAAACTTGCTATAATTAGTTTATTATTTTTTTGAAAGGAATGGGAAAAAATGTTATTTGATATTCTTGACACAGCAGCGGCATCAACAGAAGCAAATCCGTGGCAGATGGCTATGATGCTCGGTATATGGGCAGTTGTTTTGGTAATTGCCTATTTCCTGTTTATCCGTCCTCAGAGAGTTAAACAGAAACAGGAGGAGGAGCTTCGCAGCAATATTGAAATAGGTGATGATGTTACCACAATAGGCGGAATCGTAGGCAGGATAATAGCTGTTCGTGATGATGATGAAACCGTTGTTATTGAAACAGGCAGCGATAAAACCAGAATGAGATTCAAGAAATGGGCTATTTCATCCGTTGATACTCCAAGCAAGCAGCCTAAAAAAGATGAAACTAAAAAATCCGATAAAGACGATAAAAAAGACAAGAAAGACAAAACAAAGAAAAATGAAGAATGATAAGAAATCTCCCTGCTGAAAAAAACAGGGAGATTTTTTTGTTACTTATGTTGTTTTTCACGGTATTTTATCAGATGTTCATAGGCGTCGGGATTTTTTTCTTCAAGTGTCTTGAGAAATTTTTCACGCTGTTTTTTAAGTCGCTCTATGACATGAGAGTCCATCCTGAGCATTTTTTCCTCTATCTTCTTACGCCTTTTATTTATAAGTTCCTCCAGCTTGTCAAGTTCTTTGTCACTTTCCGAAAATTCTATCAGACGAAGTTCCAGCCTGTCGAGAATATCTTCCTCGTCAAACAGATTGAACTTTCCCCAGTGAGTGCGGTTTTCAGCCGTTTCTATGATATCGCTGTCAAATTCCTTGTGTTCGGTGACATTCCGATAAATTTCGTCAGCTAAATTTGACTTGAATTTTTCTGCATCTTCACCGAATACCCATTCCAATTCCGCCTGTATACCCCTTGCAGAGCGGTTGAAGGAATTCTTGTATTGAAGTCTTTTCTGTTTCTGAGGAGTGATGATATCCTTTTCGGTCGGATAAGGCGGTTTAAGTCCTGCATCACGCAATGCAAGCGTTACGGTCATTCTGACTGCACCGCTGTTTAGGAATTCCGTTTCACCGAATTTCTTGAATAAATCATTGACTTCTCCGATATGCTCCGTAAAATAGAATCTTATATTTTTTTCGGCATATTTCTTATACATCATCACAAGCCTTTCGGCTGCCGTGACATCAATACTGCCTACTGCACGGGCATCTATGATTATATTTTTAGTATCGTCTTTTATATTATTTTCTATATCACTCTCAAAAGTATCTATATTGGCGAAAAATAAATTTCCGCTGAAACGGTATATCAAAGTATTCTTTACAGGCAAAGCCTCGCTGTTTCTGCCGAGCGTGAAAAATCCGTCTTTATTCGGGATAACTCCCATGAAAGCCCTTGGCGGTGTCACTGCACGGATAACAACAGCTATGAAAGAAAGAACTATTCCGATAATAACTCCTGCGACTGTACCGAATATCAACACTCCGAAAAATGCCGCAAGAAATATGTAAAATTCAGGCTTGCTTGTTTTGAAAACTTTTTTTGCGACACCGAATTCACAGGCATTAATCAGAGCTGAAACGACTATTGCCGTGAGAATGGGCACAGGCATATATTTTATGACGGGAGTACCTAAATACAGCACCAAAACCATTGTTATTGCAGCCGAAACGGAAATTATCTGACTTTTTGCACCGAACTGTCGTACAATGCCTGTTCTCGAAACGCTGCCGTTGACAGGACAGCAGCCTGTTAATGCTGATGAAAAATTGGCTATTGAATATGCCAATATCTCCCTGTTTGAATTTAATTTATAGCCGTCTTTCATGGCATTTCCCTTTGAAGCAAGCAGTGATTCCGACAATATGACAGCGGCTATGCTCAAGGATGAAAATATCATATCTGTTATTATATCAATGCTTGGTATATATGGTCTGAAATTAAATATCGGAAAACCGCTCTCAACGTCAGGCAACAGCTTTACACCATAGTTATCTACATGGAATATAACTGTTGACAGAACAGCGGCTACCATCATTGCAACGGACATCGGAAATTTGGGAATAAATTTCTTTCCGAGCATTATTATAACAATAGTCAGTGCTCCCAAAAGTGCCGAAACAGGATTGAATAAATAAAATTGTTCAATGATATGTTCGATAAGTTCGATTCCCTCACCCGTGCCGGGAGAACCTCCGAATAATTTCGGTACTTGCATAAGTATAATAGTACAGCAGATACCCGAAACAAATCCTGCCATGACGGATTCTGAAATATACTGTACGATTTTTCCGGCTTTGAAGATGAATAACAGCAAAAGCCAACAGCCTACAAAAAAAGCTATTGTCGGAACGGCTGACAAAGCCTGTTCGGATTCTGCGGCAATTCCCAGAGAAGCTATTGCTGCTCCCGTAAGAGCTGCCGGTGCAGCATCTACACCAAATACAAAGTCTTTTGAAGTGGTTATCAGACCGAATAAAAATATCGGTATGACAGACCCGTACAGACCGTACTGCATGGGAAGTCCCGCTATCTGTGCATATCCCATTGATATCGGTATCGAAACAAGTGCGACTATTATTCCTCCGAGAATATCCTTGATTAAATTCGGAAACTTTTTCACAATAAAAATCACCTCGACTCAAAAATTTTTTTAAGAAAATTATATCATAAAAATTTATTTTTGAGAACGGAATATTTCAAAAAATATCGGGGCATTATAATATCAGACCAATCAAACAGGAGGTTGTTTTAATATGACATCAAAGGAATTGCTCTATGTCGAGGACGCTCTCGGTCATGAAAAATATTTCAACACACAGTGTTCGGAAACCATCAGCCGTATACAGGATAATGAACTCCGTGCATTTGCACAGGAGATACAAAGACAGCACCAGCAGATATTCAGTGATTTTTACAGCTTGCTTTGAGGGGGATATTCACAATGGATGACAGAAACTTAATGGAAAATATGCTTTTGCTTGAAAAAGGCGTATGTGACTTGTATATGCACGGCACTATCGAATCATCAAGTGCAGATGTTCACCAGACCTTTTCGGATTCATTGAACACCGCCCTCAATATTCAGGAACAGATATACTCCAAAATGGAGGACAGGGGCTGGTATAAGTCCGAACAGGCTGAACAGTCAAAAATGGATTGTGTGAGAATGAAATTCAGCAGTTAAATAATATAGAGTGAAGTGTGGAGAGTGGAGATTTTTTCACTCTCCGCTTTTTTTAAAAATTTTTTAAAAAAATTTAAAAAAACTCTTGCATTTTCAAAAACACTGTGATATAATAAATATCGTTCCGAGAGAGGAACACAAAAATTGAATGGGGGTATAGCTCAGCTGGGAGAGCATCTGCCTTACAAGCAGAGGGTCATAGGTTCGAGCCCTATTGTCCCCACCATCTAAAACATCTTTCTGAAATTACAGAAAGATGTTTTTCTTTTTTTGTGTTGACTTTACGGCTTTGTGATAGTAAAATAGGTTAAAAGTCAGGAGTGATTTTATGAAAAAAATATATTTTACAGTTCCGTTGAGAATTATGATTTTTTCGATATCATGTGCAATGGTATATTGGTATGTCATTTCAAAGATAATAAATATAGGCAGTGTTATGGGAACGCTGTTTTTTGGACTTATTGGAGTGTGCTGTATATTTTGGGATAAATTATCCGATATTATTAAAAAAATCAAACAAAAGAGGGCGTTAAGGATAATTTACAAAATTGTATGTGTTATGATTGCACTGCTGATGATATGGGTATGTGTCATATTGGGACTGATGTCATACTTTGCCAAAAGAACTCCCGATAAAGATGCGACTGTTGTGGTATTGGGCTGTCAGGTGCTTGGGAATAATAATCCAAGTCTTATGTTGAGAAAGCGTATAGATGCAGCGTTTGATTATCTTGTGATGAATCCGCAGGCAAAATGTGTTGTATCAGGCGGCAAGGGTAACGGCGAGAATATCAGCGAAGCCGAATGTATACGCAATGAACTCATTGATAAAGGGATTGATGAAAACAGGATTTATATGGAAGATAAATCAACTGATACCAGTGAGAATATCAAATTTTCAGCGGAGATAATAAAGAAAAACGGTCTCAATGAAAAAATGGCGATAGTGACAGACGGCTTTCATGAAATGAGGGCGGCTCTGATTGCAAAGCGTATGGGCTATGAATGTGGAGCAGTTTCGGCAAAGACTCCGACATATATTTCAGCGAATTTTACCACCCGTGAAATAATCGCTGTAACGGCAGCTTTACTTCTCAACAGATAAAGGGAGAATTTGATGTGAAAAAAAGAGTGTTTTTTTCTTTGCTGGCGGTACTGCTGACAGTTACTGTCTTTGCACTGCCGATAGCCAATTCAAAATATAATGAGAGGAATACAAAAATTCCCAATAATGATGTTTCCAAAGCTCCTAATGTAATAGTGAAGCCTCCACAAAAACAGGAAAACAAACCTAAAGAAACTATTGTAAAAAATGACCGTGAAGTTGTTTTTATCGTTGAGCTTACGGGAGAGCCTTTGATAGATACAGTTATAAATTCCAACGGGAAGTATAAAAATATCCCCGAGCTTGTTATGACAAATGAAGGAAAAGCATACTGTGACACTATCAAAAAAAATCAGGCTATCGTAAAAGCAAGTATACAGAAGCTCATAACAGATTATGATTTTTCCGACAGCCGTGTTTATTATGCACTCATGAACGGATTTTCCGTCAAAGCACCTTTGAGTGCAAGAGAAAAAATCGCAAAAATAAACGGTGTAAAGAATGTTATGATATCCGATACAGTTCTTTATCCACAGGATATTCCCGAAGATACCGCAAGTATAAGCGATATTTCAGGTCGGGAACTTGAACTGCTCAATTATGTTCCCGAATTTGACGGAAGCAATACGCTTATTGCCGTTATAGATTCGGAATTCAATGTATCACACGAGGTATTTTCCGTTGAGCCTTCCGAGAGAAAATATAACAGCAGTGATATTGACAATATCTATAAAGCCGTTAATTTCAGTGTGAGCGGTAAATATAAGCCCGAAAATATTTTCAAGAATAATAAGATAATATATTCTTATGATTATTATGAAAATGATACGGATACATACAGTACAGGTATTCCGTGTCACGGTACTCACATAGCCGCACTTATCGGCGGAAATAACGGTAAGGATGATGAAAATGCTTTTCGTGGGATAGCTTACAATTCTCAGCTTGCACTGATGAAAGTATCAGGTGAAAATATGCCTGCAAATTCCCATACAGTCCTTTCAGCCCTTGATGACTGTGCAAAATTGGGTGTCGATGTTATAAATATGAGCCTTGGAAGTGATTCACCCGACAATTCTATATTGCAGCAGTCTTTTGAAAAGCTGTTTCAGACAGGCGTTATGATAATATCGCCATGCGGAAATTATAATTCTTCCAAGGATACGGAAACGTATGATATAGATTACGGGAAATTGAACTTTCTTTGTGAAAATACATTTTCTGTCGCATCATCAGCGAATGACAAAATAAAAGCAAATTATATATCCGTAGGCGGAAATTATTTTTATTACAGCGATATATATTCCGAAAATGATGATATGATATTCATGGATATTTCTGAAGATGAGAACGAATATATTTATCTTATGCCCGATAATGAAGGACAATTCGATTATTCACAGACACAGAACAAAACAGTGATAGTTGAGCGTGACGGCTATGACTATGAAGAACACGCAAGACAGGCATTCTTTTCGGGTGCAAAGGCTCTGGCAGTTATTGACAGCGGTGGTTTTCAGGATAACGCATATAATAATATCAGTCTTACCGAAAAGGAGTATATTCCTATAATCTTTTTGGATGACGAATACACGGGATATTTTGAAGAAAATCGTGAGGGAGTTTTTGAGATAGGTGAAGAACCTGTTTTAATCGACAGTGATAACGGGAATACTATGTCTGACTATTCATCATGGGGAGTGACAGATAATCTTAAATTAAAGCCCGATATAACTTCCGTTGGTGAGAATGTCCTTTCAGCGGATTCAAACGGTGAATATAAATATATGTCGGGAACATCTGTTTCGTCAGCTCTTGTATCCGGTTCTTATGCAGTAGTAAGACAATACCTTTCGGGATTTGAATGGTTCAATAATATACCGCCCGTTGAACAGTCCGAAACTATAATATCCGTTATTATGAGCAATGCCGAGCCTGTCAAGAAATATTCTTATGAAGATGATGAACTTTTGTATATATCTCCCCGTAAACAGGGGGCAGGCAGAGTTGATATCGAAAGCGTGACAGCTTCGGGGGCATATCTTGAAGTCAGCGGTTCATCGGTACCTTCTGCAAATCTTGGTGACGGGATGACGGGAAAATATGAATTTTCTTTTAAGATAAAAAATATTTCATCGGAACAGCAGACTTTTTCGGCTGATTATTTTATTCAGACTGACAGACCCGAACTTTCCGATGATAAAATAATAAATACCTTTGAGCCATATTCACTTAAAGATGATTCAGTCGTAAGACTGACAAACAACGGTGAGGAATTTGAAGAAATAACAGTAGACCCTTTCGGGGAATGTGAGATAAATGTTGAGATAGAGCTTGAAAAAGCCGATGAATTTATGAAAGCGTATTTTCCGAACGGTTTTTATATAGACGGCTTCATAGTTATGGAAAATGATTCGGGACGTACTCTGAATCTGCCTTTTATGGGATTTTTCGGCGAATGGGGGAATATCGATCCTTTTTATTCGGTGAATGAAAATAACAGTGCTTCATTTGCGGCAGTGGACTATAATGCAGTTGCAGAGCCTGTTTCTTTGGGAGAAAATTTATCTGTTTCAAAGAATACAGTAGGAAATTATTATTCGGTTGCAAATCTTAAAAATGCCTATATTATCCCTGATTTTAATATTATCCGTGATTGCTTTGACTTTACCGTGACGGTTTCCGATAAAAATAACAGACAGCTTTTTGCAAAGAATTACGGTCATATAATAAAAGATAAAACGATATATGAACAGCTCGTTTCCGACAGCAGTGAGATTGCCGAATTTTTCTCCAATCTTGCTGACGGTGATTATATATATACGGTTTCAGCCAAGACTATGACTGCAAACGGCAGTATATCCGAGAAAACTTACAGTTCCGGACATGAGTTTTCTGTTGATTCCCAAAAGCCTGTGATAATTTCCGCTGAAACATACCGTTCGGATGAAAATATATATCTTTCAGTTACTGCAAAGGACAATAAGTTTACAGAGGGTCTGGAATTTTATACAGCCGCTTATAATAATAAAACTAAGAAATATGATTATGCCGATAAGCTGGACGACCTTATCGAGAATGGTTTTATATCGCCTGATGTGTGTGTCATTGATGAAAAAATCGAAAATGCCGACGGTTCAGTATCGTATATTTATGATATAACGTCATTGTATAATGAACTTATGAAGCTGCAATTCATGACCCGTACAAGCATATCACCTTTTTCGGCACTGAAGATTGCATACAGGGCTTATGACGGGGCATACAATTTCACGGAAATAAAAATAGCGGATGCCGTTGCGTATAAAAAAGCGGTCTTTGAGTTAAAAGATCAGAATAATAAGCCTGTTCGTGATGTGATGATGTCATTGGGCAACAGAACAGCATTTTCTGATGAGAAAGGTATGGTCATTTTTGATGGTCTTTTATCGGATATTTATCTGGCTGAAATATTATCCGTCCCCGAAGATTATTCCACTCACGAGAAATACTTTGTACTGAGTATATCTGATGATGATAATGTTCAGAAAATCAGCTTTGAGTTCAGCGGAGAATATCCCGAAATTTCGGAGGAAAGCAGTGAAAGCTCAGACGAATCATCACAGATATCACAAAACAACATTTCGGATGAAACAGGTGAAGCAGACCCGTTTTATGCTGTATTATTCGTTGGAATACTTCTTCTTGTAAGTTCGGTTTCACTTGCGGTGAGCCGAAAAAGAAGAAATTAAAAAAACTTGTCAAAATAGCTTGTTTTTTGATAAGTTTTTATATATAATTGAAACGATAATATTTTTTACTATAAAGAACGGAGGATTTTATAAAATGATATATGTATTTTTGGCAAACGGTTTTGAAGAAATTGAGGCGCTGACTCCCGTTGATATCCTCAGACGAGGCGGAGTTGAAGTTACAACAGTAGGCATAGGCGGAAAGGAAATAAAAGGTTCTCATAATATAACTGTCACGGCTGATATATCCGATTCGGAATTCAGTTTGCTCAATAATGTTGAAGGAATCGTTCTCCCCGGAGGTATGCCCGGTACGAGAAATCTTGAAAAATGCAATATGATAGTGAAAGCTGTCAATTATTGTTTTGAAAGAGGTCTTCTTATCGGTGCAATATGTGCAGCTCCTTCAATACTCGGTCACATGGGTATTCTTAAAGATAAAAAAGCTACGGCATTTCCGGGATTTGAACGTGATTTGTTTGATGCAAAGCTCGACAGTGACTATGTTTCGTGTGACGGCAATATTATCACCGCAAGAGGAATGGGGGTATCGGCTGAATTTTCTCTTGCTCTGCTCTCATTCCTGAAAGGACAGGAAACAGCAGATAATGTAAAGAATTCTATTCAGTGCAGACAATGAAAAACAGCATAAAATATACAAAAGATGAACTCAGAAAAAAATATAAGATACTGCGTATAAATATGCCGGAAGATGAAAGGTCGCTGTATGACCGAAAAATTTTTGAAAATCTGACAAGCCTTTACCAATATAAAAACGCAAAAACAATACTTACTTATATTTCGATAGATATTGAAGTCGATACAAGAAGCTTGATAAAAAAAGCAGTTGATGACGGGAAAAATATTGCTGTGCCTAAATGTACTGATGACTTCGGAATGGATTTTTATTTTATAAATTCATTTGATGATTTGGAAACAAGCACTTTCGGTCTTCTTGAACCCAGAACTGATATATGCAGAAAAGTCAAAAATTATAAGGACTGCCTGTGCATAGTTCCCGGAATGTCGTTTGATGTCAGCGGTTACAGGATAGGCTACGGAAAAGGATATTATGACCGCTTTTTGTCTGAGTTTATGGGAACAACAGCAGGTCTTTGTTACAGTAACTGCGTTCAGTGGAAACTGCCGAGAGGCTTTTATGACAAGCCTGTTGATATTATTGTCACCGACAGGTATTTCAGAAAATGCAGTTCACGATATAACAACAAGGAGTGAAAATTTTGAGCGACGAACTTCAAAAGAAAAGACAGGAAAAAATTGCAAATTTCAAGATAAATTTTGATGAGTCCGAACCTTATCAGGAAAATATGACTGAGGACATCAACAGTTCTTCAAATGTTTCGGAAAAGGACAGTGCTGTTTTCATTGATGATTTTGAGGTAAACGATAATACCGATATATCAAGCGGTGAGGAATATGCAGGTCCTATATATACTGCCGATAAAAAAATGCGAAGAAAAAAACGTTCTCTTGCCCGAAAAAGAAGGAGAGCAAAATCAAAGCATAATATTATCGTATTCAGAATAGTATGGTTTACAATGGTAATTTTAGTTTCGATACTGCTTGGAGAATATATCATGGTCGGTGTCAATGATTTGCTGGCGGTGGGCAGAGAAGAAGATAAAAAAGTTTCCGTTACCATTCCAAGCGGTGCGGATATCGATCAGGTAACGGATATCCTGTATGAAAACGGCATTATCAAAAATCAAGTGTTCTTCAAGATGTATGCGACCGTTACCAAAAAAACGACCGGCTTTACTCAGGGTACTTTTGAAGTGGCTACAAACAAGGATTATCAGGCACTTATAAACTATCTCCAGTCCGATATGAACAGAACGGATATCGTTACCATACGTTTCACCGAAGGTATGAATATAGTAGACTATGCAAAACTGCTTGAAAAGAATAAAGTATGCAATTCGGAAGATTTCCTTAATGTTTGCAATTCCAGCCAGTTTGATGAAGACTATGAATTCATAAATAATATAAAGAATACGAAAGACCGTTATTATAAGCTCGAAGGATATCTTTTCCCCGATACCTATGATTTTTATGTCAATGAAGACCTCGATACAGTCATAAGAAAATTCCTCGCAAACTACCGAAGAAAAATATATCAGACAAAATCCCGTGTATCGGGCTTTGAAAAGAAAGTTACAATAGAACAGCGTGCTGAAAGTATCGGAATGACTATGGAAGATGTTCTGACACTTGCGTCACTCATTCAGGCAGAAGCCGCTGATGAAAAGGATATGTACATGATATCATCCGTCATGCACAATCGTCTGTCAACTCTTGATAATGACGGTGTTAGCTGGTACGGTGAATCAGGTCTTAAATTCCTCCAGCTTGACTCGACATTGTTCTATCCGTATTCAACTCAGGCGGATGTGCCTGTATCAATAAGAAACACCTATGTCAGCAAATACAGCACCTATGATTATGAAGGTCTGCCGGCAGGTCCTATATGCAATCCGGGTCTTGCGGCTATCGAAGCGGCTGTATCACCAAATGATACAAACTATTTCTACTTCTGTCATAAATCTGCAACAGATGATGAAGATGCTGTTGCTTATTATGCGTCAACTATGGATCAGCATATCTATAACCAGTATCTTGCAGGACTTATTACCGAATAAATTTTATATGAAAAGAGTGGAGATATTTCTTCTTCACTCTTTTTTTACAGAATAATTATCTTGTCACTTGTAAATTGGCAAAAATAAGTATATAATTAGAAGAATACAGGGAGGTGTTTTTTATGGAAGATATGATAGCCAAAATTGTCGAAATGGACAAAAAAGCCCGTGAACTCAACGAAAAAGCCCAGAAAACAAAGATTGACTATGAACATCAGGTAGTTGTCAAAAAAGAAACTATCAAAAATGACTATCTCGAAAGAGCCAAAAAGCGTATTGCAATAAATCAGCAGACAGCCCAGAAGCGTGCGGATGAAAAACTTGCAGGCATTACAGCCAAAAATCAGGCTGTTTCGGAAAAGCTCGAAAAATCGTATTCGGATAACGGTGACAAATGGGTCGATGAAATCGTTTCAAGAGTTATCGAAAATCTGTAAAAATTCATTTATCCTCTGTTGAAAGGGGGGATATAAAAATGTCCTCACAGTCATCAAATGCTATCCTTGCAAAAGCCCGTGCAATGTACGGAAAGTGCCTGAAAGATACCGATTATCAGAGTCTTACCGAATGTAAGACCGTTTCCGAAATTGCGGCATATCTCAAACAGCGTACAAATTATTCGGCAGTGCTGAGCGGTCTCAATGAAAACGAAATACATCGTGGTCAGCTTGAACCCGTATTACGCCAGAATATCTATTTTGATGTATTCGCTCTTTCAAGATATGCACTTGAGGATACCCTTGCATTCTCCGATTTTATCATATCAAAAATGGAAATTGAACAGATAATCCGCTGTCTGATGCTTGTAAACATAGGAAAGGCCGAAGAATATGTCTATTCAATGCCGTTATCTCTCGACAAATTCTCAAAAATAAGCCTTAAAGCCCTTGCTTCTGTACGTTCCTATGACGATATGATGAGTGTCCTCAAGGGTACATGGTATTATTCGGTCATGCTCGGATTTCGCCCCAAGGACAATTCCAAGATAAACATTACGGAACTTGAAATTGCTCTCGAAAATAAAAATTATTCAAAAGTCATTGAAACTATGGGTGAGGGAAAAAACAAGGGTGACAGAAAAGAACTAAGAGATATTTTTTCTGCCATGCTTGATTTTGAAAATATGTCAAGAATCATCAGACTGAAGAAATATTATGATTTTACTCCCGAACAGATAATGCCTATGCTTATACCATACGGCAAGCTGTCGAATAAAATGCTTTCCGAGCTTTGTTCAGCCGAAAATGTTTCTGAAATATTCGAGCTTTCAAGGACAACGTATCTCGGAAGGCTCATGTCAAAATTACAGTACAATGACCCGACCCAGATGACAGATGTAATGATATATACCTATTGCAGGCATCATCTCAGACTTTCGCCAAATCCTACGATAGTTATGATATCTTATGTTTATCTGCGTGAAATAGAGCTTAAAAACATCATAAACCTTATCGAAGCTACACGCTATGGTATTCCTGCTGACGAGAAGTCAAAACTTCTTATCAAATAAAATCTTATTCTTTTATTAAAAAAGGAGGTGATCTCGTGTCAGTGAAGCAGGTAAAAGCAATAAGCATAATAGGAATGATGTCGGAACTTGAAAAAGTAGTCAAATTCTGCGGTGATTCACAGATGTTCCACCCTGATGACGCTATGTCATTCTATTCTGACACTCAGAGCTTTGTCCCTCTGCATACTAAAAATCCCTATACTGCTCCCATGCAGGAACTTGAAGATTCAGCCGAACTTCTCGGATTCAGGCTTGAATACTCAAAGCCCAAAGATTTTAATGCCGGTGAAAGTGCTGTATTCAAATATGTCAGCTACTTTGTTTCAAAGACGGAAAGCCTTGCAAACAGAAAGCTCCGTTTACAGCAGGATATAGATAACTGTAAGCGAAATATCGAAAAAGTAAGCCATTTTGTCGGAAGCAATATAAATTTCACCGAGATAATGCAGTGTGAGTTCATTACCCCGAATTTCGGCAGGATGCCAACCGAAAGCTATGAGAAACTCTCACAGTATGCGGAAAATCCTTATGTGCTTTTCTTCCCGTACACGAGCGACAGTACACATTATTGGGGAGCATATTTTACTCCCCCCGAGCAAAAAGAGGAGGTTGACAGAATTTTCTCCTCTCTCTACTTTGAAAAGCTCGATATTCCGCCGATCGCAGGAACTCCCGAAGAATACAAGGCATCTCTTGAAAAAGACCTTGATTCTCTCGAAAAAGAGCTTGAAGAAGTACAGAAAAAAATAGATGATTTTCTCAAGGACGAAAGATCCAAATGCAGTGCCTATTACAGCAAACTGCAGGAATTTGATTCCTACAATGAGATAAAACGATATGTCTATAAATACAACAAGAGTTTTATACTTGTAGGGTGGATACCGTCAGATAAAGAGGCATATTTTACCAAACATCTTGACGGCATTAAGAGTGTCGAATACTCTCTCACAGACGGCAAGGACGAACTTAAAAATTCCCCTCCCGTTATAATGAAAAATCCGCCTTTTGTCAGGCTGTATGAATTCTATGTCAAAATGTACGGTCTGCCAAATTACAATGAAGTTGACCCGACATTGTTCGTAGCAATAACATATACTCTATTCTTCGGGATAATGTTCGGTGATGTCGGTCAGGGGCTTGTCGTGGCAATAGTCGGGGCTTTGATGTGGAAGCTCAAAAAAATGGAAATCGGAAAAATACTTGTTCCCTGCGGTATATCCGGAATGATATTCGGATTCCTGTACGGCTCGGTGTTCGGTTTTGAGCACGCTCTTGACGGTATACATTCAGCCCTTTTCGGTACAAATGGAAAGCTCATTGAGGTCATGGAATCTGACAGCATAAATATGATAATATACGGCTCTGTTGCCATAGGATTTGTTACCATTGCCATCTCAATGCTCGTAAATATATATTCGTCACTGAAACGAAAAGACTATGAAAGTGCATTTTTCGGAGCAAACGGTGTTTCGGGCTTTGTCTTTTATGTATCGCTTGTTGTCGGACTTGTATGCCAGATGTTCCTCGGCATTGCAGTAATGACACCGATATATATTATTTTCCTCATAGCTGTTCCGCTCATACTGATATTCTTCAGAGAACCTCTCGGAGAACTTGCAAAGAAAAGCAAAAACAAAAAGTCTTTCAAATGGGGCGAATACTGTATGCAGAGTTTCTTTGAGGTATTCGAGATATGTCTGAGCTATGTAACAAATACAATGTCATTTTTGCGTGTAGGTGCATATATACTCGTTCATGCAGGCATGATGCTCGTTGTATTCACTCTTGCAGAGATGGTCGGAGGAGTTATAGGCTATATCATTGTTCTTATAATCGGCAACGGTATCGTTATGGCTCTTGAAGCACTTTTGGTTGCGATTCAGGTGCTCCGTCTTGATTACTATGAAATATTCAGCCGTTTCTATATCGGTGAAGGTCGTGCTTTCAAGCCTATCAAGGCTCAGAAAGAAACAGAATGAGAGTTTAAAAAAATTAAAATTTTGGAGGATTTTATCATGTTGGAATATATTTTGATGATAATACCGGCAGTATTTTTAGCCGGCTCAATATGCTATGCTTATAAGATGGTTGCTCTCGGCAGAAGAACAAGAAAAAGAGCTGTTTTAAGTCAGGTTATCGCATTTGCTCTTGTCAGTGTGGCTTGTCTTGCAATGTCCCTTGTGGCATTTGCGGCTGAACCCGAAACAGCAGCGGCAACATCAGGCGATATGAATATGGGTATATCAATGATTGCCGCAGCTCTTGCAACAGGCATTTCGGGTATAGGCGGCGGTATAGCTGTCGGAGGTGCAGCTCCGGCTGCTATCGGTGCAACAAGTGAAGACCCCAAGGCTTTCGGTAAGGCACTTATCTTTGTTGCACTCGGCGAAGGTGTCGCACTCTACGGACTTCTTGTATCTATCCTTATCATATCCAAAGTCTGATAAAAAAGGGTGAGCTTATGAAATTCTATTTAATAAGCGATAATGTCGATACACTCATGGGAATGCACCTTGCAGGGATCGAAGGTGTAGTTGTTCATGAGGACAGCGAAGTGAGAGAAACTCTTAAAAAGGCTATGGATATGGAAGATGTGGCGGTCATACTCATGACGGAAAGGCTTGTACAGCTTTGTCCCGAACTCGTCTATGACCTCAAACTCAACCGCAAGCAGCCTCTTATAGTTGAGATTCCCGACAGACACGGCAGCGGACGTGCAAAGGACTCTATAACCCGTTACGTCAGAGAAGCCATAGGAGTAAAAATATAATTAGCAATTAGCAATGAGCAATGAGCAATTAGCAGTTGATTTGCACATCGCCGGTTGAAAAAAGGAGGGAATTTTATGCCCGATATAGTAAGTAAGACCGATAATTTTCTGAAAGCCATAGAAAAATATGCTGCCGAACAAAGAAGCAAGCTCGAATCGGAGGCGGAGGACTTCAAGGAAAAGGAACTCAACAAAGCCGAAGAAGATGGTCTGAAAGAGGCGTATGTCCTTTTGCAGAGAAAAATGTCAGCGATAAATACGAGCATTGCAAGGGAGCTTTCAAAGGCTGAAAATGCAAGCCGTAAAAGTATATTTGTCAAGCGTCAGGAAATTGAGGATAAAGTCTTTGAGCGTGCAAAGGAAAAATTGATAAAATTTGCGGATACGGATAAATACACTGAAAAGCTGCTTGAAAGTGTCAGAAAAATATCCGTGAAGCTGACGGCTGATGATGTTGTTTTATATGTCAATCAGAGAGATATGAAGCTCAAAGATAAAATAGTATCCGTATTCGGAAAAAAATGTGATGTTCAGCCGTCAAGTGAGATAACAATAGGCGGTATTACGGGAATAAGCCGTGAAATGGGACTTCTTGCCGATGAGACCCTTGATACAAGGCTTTCACAACAGAGAGAATGGTTCTGTGAAAATTCAGGCTTGAAAGTAACTGAATGAATGGGAGTGTGAATTTACCGGTGAATGATGTTATTTACGGAATAAACGGTCCTGTTGTTACTGTCAGAGATACAAGGACTTTCTCGATGATGGAGATGGTCTATGTCGGTGAAAGCCGTCTTGTAGGCGAAGTTATCGGTATAAACGATAAAATGACTACAATTCAGGTTTACGAGGAAACAACAGGCTTGAAGCCCGGTGACCCTATTGTCGGAACAGGCTCTCCTATGAATGTCCTGCTCGGACCGGGTATTATTGACAATATCTTTGACGGTATCGAAAGACCGTTGAAGGCTATCGAGGAAATAAGCGGCTCTTTTATCTCAAGAGGTGCGGCTGTTTCTTCACTTGACTTGAACAGGTACTGGAATGTCAAGATAAAAGTAAAAGTCGGTGATGTATTGGAGGGCGGTCAGATATATGCGACCTGTCCCGAAACCGCTATCATCGAACACAGATTTATCGTACCGCCCACTTTGAGCGGTACTGTAACGAGCGTACAGCCAAACGGAAAATATAAATTAATGGATACTATCGTTACAATAAAAGATGAAAAGGGTGTCGAGCATGAACTGACACTTTGCCAGAAGTGGCCTATCAGAAATGCAAGACCTTGTAAGGAAAGACTGCCGGCTACTATCCCGCTTATTACCGGACAGCGTGTAATGGATACCATGTTCCCGATAGCCAAGGGCGGTACAGCGGCAATTCCGGGAGGCTTCGGAACAGGCAAGACCATGAACCAGCATCAGCTTGCAAAATGGTGTGACGCTGATATAATCGTATATGTAGGCTGCGGTGAACGTGGAAATGAAATGAGTCAGGTACTTGATGAATTTTCGGAGCTTATCGACCCGAAATCCAACAGACCTATGACTGACAGAACGGTACTTATTGCGAATACCTCAAATATGCCTGTTGCAGCCCGTGAAGCGTCTATTTATACGGGACTGACATTGGCTGAATATTACCGTGATATGGGTTATCATGTTGCTATCATGGCGGATTCGACTTCAAGATGGGCGGAGGCTCTCCGTGAAATATCGGGACGACTTGAAGAAATGCCTGCCGAGGAAGGTTTCCCGGCATATCTTCCGTCAAGACTTTCGGAATTCTATGAAAGAGCAGGACGTGTTGAAACGCTTTGCGGAAGTGAGGGTTCTGTAACTATCATAGGAGCGGTATCTCCGCAGGGTTCGGACTTCTCCGAGCCTGTAACTCAGAATACAAAGAGATTTACAAGATGTTTCTGGGCATTGGACAAATCGCTTGCCTATGCAAGACATTATCCTGCCATCAACTGGATGAACAGTTACAGTGAGTATTTCACAGACCTTGATGCATGGTACAGAGAAAATCTGGGCGATGATTTTATAAAATACAGAAATAAAATTACTTCGCTTCTCCATGAAGAAAGCAATCTTATGGAAATAGTAAAGCTGATAGGCTCTGATGTACTGCCCGATGACCAGAAGCTTGTCATTGAAACGGCAAAGGCTATCCGTGTAGGATTCCTTCAGCAGAATGCTTTCCATAAAGATGATACATTCGTTCCTCTCGAAAAACAAAAGCTGATGATGAAAGCTATACTTCATTTATATAACAAGTCAAAGCGTATAATTGCAGCAGCTATTCCCATTTCGGGTATAACTCAGACAGGCTTGTTTGAAAGACTTGCCAAAATGAAGTATGATATCCCCAATGACAAGCTCGAAATGTTTGACCAACTGATTGCTGATATTGACAGCTCTCTTGCAAAGCTGACTAACTGAACAGGAGGGAAAGAAAATGATAATAGATTATGTTGGTGTAAAGGAAATAAATGGCTCTCTTATAGTTCTTGATAATGTTGAGGGAGCATCCTATGAAGAAATGGTCGATATACGCCTTGACAACGGCACTTACCGTCACGGAAGGATAGTGCAGATAGAGGGAAAAAGAATAGTTGTACAGGTGTTCGAGGGTACAAAGTCCATTTCGCTTGACAATACAAGGACACGCCTTAAGGCAAAGCCTATGGAATTGGCATTGTCACCTGAAATAATGGGTCGTGTATTCAGCGGTGCAGGTGTACCGATAGACGGACTGGGTGATGTTTACCCCGTAAAGAAAGCAAATATAAACGGTACTCCGATGAATCCGGTATCGAGGATATATCCGAGAAACTATATAAATACGGGTATTTCTACGATAGATACCCTTATGACGCTTATCAGAGGACAAAAACTGCCTATCTTTTCAGGCTCGGGTATGAAACACAATGAACTTGCCGTTCAGATAGTCAGACAGGCGAAAATTTCAGATGATGAAGACAATAATTTCTGTGTGGTCTTTGCGGCAATGGGTGTTAAAAATGATGTTGCAGACTATTTCAGGAGAAGTTTTGACCAGAGCGGTGTTTTGTCAAGAGTTGTAATGTTCCTGAATCTTGCGAATGACCCGATAATAGAGAGGACTCTTACTCCGAGATGTGCATTGACAGCGGCTGAATATCTTGCATTTGAATGTAATATGCACGTTCTTGTTATAATGACGGATATGACGTCCTATGCAGAGGCTTTGCGTGAATTTTCATCTTCAAAGGGTGAAATTCCGGGAAGAAAGGGTTTTCCCGGTTACTTGTATTCCGACCTTGCTTCACTGTATGAACGTGCGGGAATGGTAAAGGGCAGTACGGGTTCGGTAACTCAGATACCTATACTGACTATGCCGAATGATGATATCACACACCCTGTACCCGACCTGACGGGATATATCACAGAAGGTCAGATAGTTCTTGACAGAGCACTGGAGGGTGCGGGATTCTATCCGCCTGTATCGGTACTTCCGTCACTTTCAAGACTTATGAAAGACGGTATCGGTGAGGGCTATACAAGAGCCGACCATCAGGCTCTTGCAAATCAGCTTTTTGCATCTTATGCAAGAGTACAGGATGCCCGTTCACTTGCATCCGTTATCGGTGAAGAAGAACTCTCTCCCGTTGACAAGAAATATATGCAGTTCGGAAAACTCTTTGAACAGTATTTTGTCAATCAGGGCTATGATGAAAACCGTACTATTGAACAGAGTCTTGATTTAGGGTGGAAACTTCTTTCGACATTGCCGAGAACAGAGCTTGACCGTGTTGACGATACGCTTTTGGACAGATATTATATTTCCGACCCCGAAAGAATCGTATTTGACGGTTCTGACGGTGAGGAAAATAAAAATGAAGACGAAGATTAAGTGCAGAGAGGAGATCGAATAATGGCAGTACAGGCAGTACCTACAAAAGGAAACTTGATGACATTTAAGAAATCTCTTTCACTTGCAAGAACAGGCTATGAACTGTTGGATAAAAAAAGGAATATCCTTGTCCGTGAGATGATGACGCTTATCGACAGGGCATCCGAAATACAGGATAAAATAGATATCACTTACAGCAAGGCTTATCTTGCACTGCAAAAAGCCAATATTACATTAGGATATATAGATGACATTGCCAAAACCGTTCCGACGGATAATTCCCTTAAGCTTTCGTACAGGAGTGTAATGGGAGTGGAGATACCTATTGTCACAATAGACGAAAGCATGGAAGAAAAGGGAATATTCTATGGACTCGGTTCAACCAATGCTACTTTTGATGAAGCATATATGTGTTTCAGGGAAGTAAAGATACTTACGGCTGACCTTGCCGAAGTCGAAAACAGTGTATACCGCCTTGCAGATGCCATCAAGAAAACTCAAAAGCGTGCAAACGCCTTGAAGAATATAATGATACCACGCTTTGAGGAAACAGTGAAATTTATATCCGATGCACTTGAAGAAAAGGACAGAGAAGAATTCTCCCGTCTTAAAGTCATCAAAGCTCAGAAACAGAAAAAAGAAGAATAATAAAAAATGCCTTTGCGGAAAATATTTCTGCAAGGGTGTTTTTATTTTTCGGATGATGTAAATATATACAAATAACTGTATAAATATTTGTCCCGTTTCATGAAAAAATATTATTGGCAAAAAATGTATTTACAATCGGGTATTTTGAATGATAAAATTAAAAGTAATAAAATAAATCTTCAAGGGGGAATTTTTTATGGGCAGTAAAAACAATACACATTACCGTTGGCGTGGAAAAACTGTAAGTGTAATGCTTTCCGCAGCACTTCTCGTTACATCATTTACGGGACTCGGAAGCAGCATTTCAGGCTCGGCAGAAGCAGTTACAGAACCGTCTTCTGTCGATTACGGTCTGATGTATACCTGTCAGGAGGGTACTATTCTGCATTGCTTTGACTGGAAGTATACAGATATTATCGAAGAACTTCCAAACATTGCAGCAGCAGGTTTTACTTCTGTACAGACATCTCCTGCACAGCCGGGAGGAGGTCCGTCAGGTTCAACGGGTACATGGTGGTGGCTCTATCAACCGCTTGATTTTGCCATCGGTACAAACTATCTCGGTACAAAGGCTGAATTACAGGAGCTTTGCACCGAAGCAGACAAATACGGAATTAAAATTATTGTAGATGTCGTTGCCAATCATTTTGCCGGTGACCATACTAATATTGCAGACGATTTGAAAGATTCTAATTATTGGCGTCCGCTTCAAAGTGAAACTTATTGGGATAATTATAAGGACAAGCGTTATGCAACAACTCACAAAGACCTTGGAATGCCTGATATTGTTTCTGAGGATGAATATGTTCAGCAGCGTGTTGCAGCATACATACAGGAATTAAAGAGTGCAGGTGTTGACGGCATACGTTGGGATACTCTGAAGCATATACAGGTGCCGAGTGAGGGTTGTGCATTTTTTACGACAGTTCTTGATCCTGATATGTATAACTACGGTGAAAGTCTCGGTGATCCCGGTGGAAACGATGATACTCAAAATCGTGCTCTTATGGGGGAATATACAGGTCTTATGAGTGTTACGGATGATGTTTACGGCAATGATTTGAGAAAAAATTTCAAAGTGGGTTCAACTCCAATAACAGTCGGCAATTGGTGCTATCGAGGCTCATCAGCCGATAAGCTCGTATATTGGGGCGAAAGCCATGATACATATTCAAACTTGCAATCAGAACAGAAAGAAAACTATTCCGCTGACATTGACCAAAATATAATTGACCGTGCCTATGCGATAGTTGCAAGCCGTAAAGATGCAACTGCACTGTATTTTTCCCGTCCGTTTGAAACTAATAAAGATGACATCCTTGCAGGTGTAAAAGGAAGTACACATTTCACAAGTGCAGAGGTAGCAGCTATCAACCATTTCCACAATGCCATGTACGGACAGTCTGAATACTGTATTAATGAAAGCGGTTTTTCGGCGGTATGCCGTGAACAGGGTGCTGTAATAGTCGCAGTAAAAGGAAACAATAAATCTGTCAGTATTTCAAACGGAGGAGGTCTGTTAAATCCCGGTACTTATACTGATGAGATAAGCGGAAATAAATTCACTGTAACAAGTTCGACTATAACAGGTACAGTAGGCAGTACAGGAATAGCCGCTATCTATGAAGATGCAATATTCAACGGAAGTATATTTGCCGAAAAGGAAACCAATACGGCCTTCGTTGATACGATGGAAGTTAAACTGAGAGCTGTCAATGCTAAAAACACTGCATATACAACATCTGAAGGAGCATCAGGCTCATTCATAAACGGTCAGACAATAACAGTTGGTTCTTCAATAAATGTCGGTCAGTATGTAACGGTTACACTGACGGGAACAAAATCCGATGGTTCAGCGTTGACCAAAACCTATAAATACCGCAAAAAAGCTGCTGATGAACGTGTTATAGCTTACTTTGATAACTTAAAATATAATTGGTCATCTGTCTATGCGTATGTATATAATGATGACGGTGAAATGAAAAAATGGCCGGGTACAGCAATGACTTATGATGAGGATACGGGGTATTATAAAATAGATGTTACCGAGTATCGGAGCGGAAGAATCATATTCTCGCAAAACGGAGATTCTACTAACAGATTCCCTGCAAATGATGTCCCCGGCTTGGAAATAGACGGTCAAAATATGATATTCGGTGAAAATCATAGCTGGACTATATATGAATTGCCTGCTGAAAAAGGCAAAGTATCGGCTTCGGCTGATGACGGTACAGTATTTACCGATACACTTGATGTGACTCTCTATGCACAGAATGTCAATAGTTCTTCGTATACCATAGACGGTGTCGAAAAATCTTATACAAACGGTGATACCATCACATTGACCGATACAACAACTGTCACACTCAAAGGTATACAGAGTGACGGAACAATAGTTACCGCTGCTTACACTTACACAAAAACCGAAGAACCTGTTAATCAGACTGTAACGGTTTACTTTGACAATTCAGCTTATAATTGGAATACCGTAAAAGCATATATTTATAATGACAAAGGTGAATATACAACATGGGCAAACAGTCTTCCAATGACAAATCTTGCAGACAGTAATATTTATAAAATTGATATACCTAACGATTATACAGATGATGGTCAAATTATATTTAATAATGGAAGTAGTAGCCAATATCCTGCTCAAGGTATTAGTGGTCTTGAAATCAATGGCAGTTCAATGATATTTGATGTAGACAAAGAATGGAGTGCTATCGGAGACATATCAGCTTATTCCAAGTATGGTTCAGGCTTTGATGATACACTGAAACTGACACTTTTGGCGGAAGACGGCATAACTGATACAAAATATGAATTCAATAATGTTTCAGTAAGTTATACAAGCGGTGATACGGTTACAATTCCTGTCAGTGATTTGTCAGTGGGCGATAAAGTGACTATGAAGTTGAGTGGTACAAAATCAGACGGTCAGACCGTAACTCAAACTTATACTTATCAAAAAGGTATAAAAATCTATTTTGAAAAGCCTTCAGCTTGGAAAGATGCGTATATTTATGTTTTGGTCGATAATGTTGAAACAATGAGTTGGCCGGGCAAGCCAATGATATACAATTCAGCAACCGAGTTATATGAGTATCCTGTTACGGGAGATGTTGGTGATAAAACAAGAGTGATTTTTACAGATGGTCAGCTCAATAGTGATAATACAGTCACTAACCGTTATCCTGCAGCTGGTTCATCGACAAAATTGTATATTGAAAATTTATCACATAAATTAAGCAAAACAAATTGGAAATGGAGTGTATATCCGCAGGATATCTCATCGGCAAGTGTAGAGTTGACTTCTGATATATTTACCGGTGACGGAAAAGAAAAGACTGTAGATGTAACAGTTAAATTTGACGGAAATGTACTTACAAAAGATACAGATTATACTATTGAGGGTGATACATCAGGTACAGATGCCGGCACATATATTGTTAAAGTAATCGGTAAAAACGGTTATAAAGGTACTGTCAAGAAGACATGGACTATTCAGGAAAGTTATACCGTTACTGTTGAAAACGGAAACGGAACAACTACTGCGAATCGCTCAAACGGTCAGGTGTTCAGTGTAACAGCCGATAAAGTTGACAATAAAACATTCTCATGCTGGAAAGTCGGGGACGATATTGTCAGCACCTCTGAAAAATATGGCTTTATAGTTCTCGGAGATACAACCTTAACGGCTGTTTATGATGAAGATGTCGAAGTCCAACCGATACTTAATATGAGTGCGGTAAAAGCAAAATATAACGATAAAAATGCCGTAAAATTCATATTTACGCACAGTGTTCCTTCAGATTATACCGTAACAGAGGTCGGTATCAGATATGGTACAAACAAGCTTGCAGGTGCAGATACAACAAAGCCCAATTATGCCACGGTTGATTTGGTAGACTATGGCAGTGAATACGGTGTGCCGGATATAGAGAGCGTTGTTCAAAACAGGAACTTTAAAATTAAACAGTATATCGCTAATTATAAAAAGATAAATGGTACAGTACAGTTTTTGTATGCAGTAGGTACAAATACAACTGCTTATGTATATGCTGTCGGTTATATGAAATTAAAAGACAAAGACGGAAATGAACAGACGGTTTACAGTAATTTGATACATACTTGCTATGATAACATAAGCTGAAAACGAAAATAGGCTCGAAACATTACAGCCACAAACATAAAAAAGATATGATCCCCATAGAGCAGAAACTTGAAAAATACAAAGTTTTCAAGTTTGCTCTATGAGGATCATTTTATTTACAAATAAATATTATGTACACGGAATTTTTGTTAAAAGTGATAAGTTTATTCATTCGGTATAGTTCAAAAGGTAGATTTTTGAAAATATAGTACGGACGATTCGGAACAAAAATTTGTATTATTGTTTGATTGATTTTGTTTCTGCTTCTGCTTCTGATTTTGTGGTATTATCGTTGCCGAATATCATCTTTATTCCGAAAAGAACAGCAAGCATAAGTACAACAGAAACTCCGAGGACTACAAATACATTCTGTACGAAACCCGAAATCAGATATCCGACAGCCGATACAGCGGCTACTGTCATAGCATAGGGAAGCTGTGTCGAGACATGATTTACATGGTCGCATTGTGCACCTGTTGATGCCATGATAGTCGTATCCGATATAGGCGAACAGTGGTCGCCGCATACAGCACCTGCAAGACAAGCAGATATGCAGATTATGACCATTGAAGGTATTCCCGTTTCGGAAGCTGTTTCAAGCTGTGCACTGAATACACCGGTAACTATTGGTATAAGTATTCCGAAAGTACCCCATGATGTGCCTGTTGCAAATGAAAGTCCCAATGCGACAACAAAGAGGATAAGAGGAAGAAGTATCTGAACGGCTGTTGCATTTGCAACGATATTTTTTACGAATTCAGCCGCTCCCAATTGAGTTGTGACGGATTTTAGTGTCCATGCAAATACAAGTATCAGTATTGCAGGAACCATCTGTTTGAAGCCGCCTACAAGTGAATCCATACATTCCGTGAATTTCAGAACTCTGCGGCAGAGGAAATATATAACTATAAGTATGAATGCACCGATAGAGCCGAGAGCAAGACCGTATGAAGCGTCACAGTCTGCAAAGGCATCTATTATACTTGCACCTGCGAAAAGTCCTCCCGTATAAAGCATACCCATTACACATGAGATTATCAGTACAATAACGGGAAGAATAAGGTCAATGACCTTTCCGTTTGAGGTTGATGGCTTGTCATCATCTGCATAGACAGTGCTGTGAGAGGTGAAAAGGTCACCTTTTATGGCGTTTACTTCATGCAGACGCATAGGACCGTAATCTACATTGGCAACAGCGATGAATATTACCATTATAAGTGTCAGTATAGCATACAGATTATACGGAATCGTACTGATAAAAAGCTGTATTCCGTTGACATCCTTGACTGTACCGCTCACTGCAGCCGCCCATGAAGATATAGGAGCGATTATACAGACAGGTGCTGCAGTAGCATCTATAAGATAAGCCAATTTTGAACGTGAGATATTATGCTTGTCGGTGACGGGACGCATGACCGAGCCGACTGTCAGACAGTTGAAATAGTCATCAACAAAAATAAGAACACCAAGCAGAAATGTTGAAAGACTTGCACCGACACGGCTCTTGATATGCTTTGCAGCCCATTCTCCGTAAGCCTTGCTTCCGCCCGCTTTATTCATCAGCACGACTATCGAGCCGAGAACTACAAGGAATATGAGTATCCCGACATTATAGGAATCAGCAATATTGGCGATAAGACCATCCTGTACAACGGCAGTCATGATGCCCTCAAAGCCTGTTCCCATAGCTACGGATGCTATTACTGCACCCGAAAGTATACCGATAAAGAGTGATGAATATACCTCTTTGGTTATCAGTGCCAGACCGATAGCAATAATGGGGGGCAGCAAAGACCACATAGAACCGACAGCAGTTTCACCGTCCATGATGACGGCACTTGTGATAGGTTTCTGAATAAAGCAGAACACAATATACACAAGAATCGCTCCGACAAAGATGAGATTCTTTATCAGATTTTTTTTCATTGGATTTCGACCTCACTTTACTTTATATTTTCCGACGATTTTCGGCATTAATCGTCAAAGATGATAATATTTTATCACATATTTTATAAAATTTCAACTTAAAGTGCAAAATTTTCCACAGGTTTAAAAATAAAATAACCGACAGATATTTAAAGTCTGTCGGTTGTTTTGATTATCTGTTGAAGTCCTTGCCGAGAATATTGGAAAGATTATCTTTGATAGCTTTTGCAACATCGGGCTTATTCATGGAATAGACGTGAACGTTTGTTATGCCGTTTGCATAAAGGTCGATTATCTGGTCTGTTGCATAGGCGATACCTGCCTGTTTCATTGAAGAAGGGTCTTGTCCGAAATAATCCACAAGGCTTTTGAAACGCTGAGGCATAAACGAGCCTGAGAGCTTTATGGCACGTTCAACCTGAGCCGCATTTGTGATAGGCATTATTCCGGGAATAACAGGTACAGTCACACCGGCTTCACGGAGTTTATACATGAAGTTGAAAAACAGGTTATTGTCAAAGACCATCTGGGTCGTAAGAAAATCCGCTCCTGCGTCAACTTTTTCTTTCAGGTGGAGAATATCTTCTTTCTGATTTTTGCTTTCGGGATGTATCTCCGGATAGCAGGCTGCACCAATGCAGAATTCATCACCGCTTTCTCTGAGTTCTTGTATAAGCTGGACAGCATAACGGTAATCCCACTTTGAACGGTCGGTTTTTTCAAGTTCCGGAGTAATATCGCCACGCAAAGCCATGATATTTTTTATGTCTGCCTCTCTGAGAGCGTTTATCTGTTCATGGACGGTTTCTTTGCTTGAAGATACACAGGTAAGATGTGCAAGAGTAGGCACATTGAATTTTTCTTTTATATTTTTTGCTATATCAAGAGTAAATCGGCTTGTACCGCCGCCTGCACCGTAAGTAACGCTCATAAATGACGGGCGGTAACCTGCGATTTCCTCGGTTGCAGCCCTTACACTTTCAAAGCTTGTTTCCTTTTTGGGCGGAAAGACCTCAAATGAAAGTGACATATTTCTTGTATTCAGTATATCCGTTATTTTCATATCAAATTCTCCCTGTTATTATTTTCTTTTATGATAATAGGATTATATCATAAATATCCGAAATATGAAAGTTTTTTTTGAGATAATATTAAAATCGGGATATCGTATTTTTGGTGTAAAATACAATATCCCGATTTGACTTTTTTCTGTTGTAGGTTTTTTTGTTTTCGGAGCGTTTGGTGACAGGGTTTGTCATGCCCCATGTATTTCTTTTGGCTTTGTTGAGCTCTTTCTGTTTTTTCTTTGAGAGTTTCTCAAAGGGGATAAATTTTTCCATAAAATAATACCTCTTTTCAAAAAAATATATTTTGTAAGAGGTATTATAATAATTATTTTGGTATTTGTCAAGAGCCTTATTCAATACTTTTGAGAGATTCGACCATGCTTATCTTATTCATCTTGAAATACATGATGAAATTGACGAGCATTGAAAATACAAATGTAAGGACAAAGCCCCATACATAGCTCATGGGTCTTACGATATGGGGGAACATTACATTGTTCATCTGTATGGATTGAACGATAAATCCCGTAAACAGAGAGCCGAGGAATAATCCGCCTACTGCACCGAAAAATGTCAGGATGATATTTTCACGGTAGATATAATTTGCCGTTTCAAGACTGTAAAAGCCGAGGACTTTTATGGTAGCTATTTCACGGACTCTTTCGGCAATGTTTATATTCGTGAGATTGTAGAGGACTACAACAGCCAACAGACCTGCACAGAATATCATTACAAAAGTGACTATATTAAGGGAATCCAGCGTGCTCATGATAGCTTCGACCTGTTCGGAAATAAGAGATACAGTGATAATATCATCATCTTTCATATAATCGTTTGCGATATCATGCTGACTGTTTTCATATTGTTCGGCTACATCGGTGACAATGACATTGTATTTTATTTCGTTACCCGTGATATTTTTATAGAATTGAGGTGTCATATAAATAAAATTGCCGGCGTAATTTTCTGTTATTCCCGATACTGTGCAGTTATAGGGTATATTGTCTATCGTTATGCCGACTGTATTGCCTTTTTTTATTTTCAGGACATTGCTCATTCTTTCATCAATGACAACAGAGTTATCATCAAGTGCAATCGGGGTATGGGTAAGTCTGTCACGGAGTGTGAACATTTTTTTGAAATCATCATAACTTTCACCGATTACTATTCTCGCACTGAGAGATATATTTGATTTTTTGGAATTAGTGTCACTGCTCCAGCCCATATATGAAAGCATTGCAGTATCAAATCTTTCATCATTGCGGAATTTTGAAATTATATCCTGCTTTTGCCGAGAAGTACCCGAGTCTGACAGGGCATAGACCTGTTCATATCTTGAGATATCAACATACTGTAAATCGCCTATGACGGTAATTGAATCACGCAAGCCGAATCCTGCCACTATAAGAGCCGTACAGCCTGCCACTCCTATCACGGTCATTAAAAATCTTGCTTTGTATCTGAAAAGGTTTCTTGCAGTAACTTTTGAAGTGAAGCTCATGTTTTTCCAGATGGGAGTTATATATTCAAGAAGTATTCTTTTGCCGGGTTTGGGTGCTTTGGGACGCATAAGCGTTGCGGGATTCAGCTTGAGGTCACTTCTGCACGCAATGAACGCCACAAGGCATATACACATTACAGCAACTATTGATGAGATAAAGAAATCCGCCTGTGAAACGACAATTTTAGTTTCGGGAAGCATATACATAATGCCGTATGTATCAACGATTATTTTAGGGAGAGTTGTAACTCCGAAAATTCCTCCGACAATACATCCTCCTAAACCTGCCGTACTGCCGTATATGAGATATTTTAAAGATATATCTCTGTCGGAATATCCGAGGGCTTTGAGAGTACCTGTTTCGGTACGCCTTTCCTCGACCATTCTTGACATAGTAGTAAGACATACCAATGAAGCGACTATCAGGAAGAATAAAGGGAATACCTTTGCGATATTATCAACACGCTGTGCATCCTCGACCAATCCCGAATAGCCCGGGTTATCCTCACGGTCATATATATACCATTCGGCATTTTGGAGTTTATCTATCTTATCCTGTGCATCAGATAATTCCTTTTCGGCACTTGAAAGCTGTTCATCAGCCTCTTTTTTGCCGTTTTCAAATTCTTCCTTTGCGGAATTAAGTTGTTCAATAGCCTTTTGCTTTTCGGTTTCAAGTTTTTCTCTGCCCTGACGAATTTTCTTTTCACCTATTGTTATTTCGGTTTCAAGCATTTTTACATCAAAATTTCCCGTTGAGGAAATATTATTGTATTCAGCCTGACATTCGGCTAATTTAAGTTCGGCACTGTCAAGCTGATTCCTGGCATTGCGGAGTTTTTCCGAAAGATTTGATTTTTCATTTTCAAGCTCCTGTTCGGTTGATTTGAACAGATTTTCGGCATTTATAAATTCCTGTTCATAGTCTGAAAATTCATCTGATAAGTTGTCATATTGTTTTTGATATTGCAGAATATTTTGCTGATATTCACGTATCTGTCTTTCAAGTTTTTGAGTATCGAGTCCGAGAGATTTTTTTCTGCGAATGGAATTTTCGGCTATTTCTGTTTGTGCGTTCAGAAAGTCAATTTTTGATTGCAGAGAATCCAGTTGTTGTTCAAAGAGCGGTTTAGTCTGCCTGTAAAAAATATCATGCTTTTGCTGAAATTCTTTTTTGGCATTATCAATATCCTTTTGGACATTTTTTATTCTGCTGTCGTATTCGGATTTCATTTTATTGTATTCGTCAGACTTATTTTCAAACTTGGTACGGGCATAGTTCAGATTTCTTTCCGCATTGGAAAGTTTATTGTCATATTCGTTTCGGGCATTTATCAGGTCTTGTTTCAGCTTGTCTATTTCCTTTTGACCGTCATCCAATTGCTTTTGCCCGTCTGCAATTTTTTCGTTTAACTCCTTTTCACCCTGTGTGAGTTGTTTTTCACCGTCGGAGATTTTTTGTAATGCCTCGGATTTTTTCTCGCTGAACTCTCTTTTGGCATCATTCAATTTTTGTTGTGCATCATATAAAGTTTCGGAATTGAAACGATTTATACAGTCAAATGAAAGTTCTTCGAGAATGTCGGATTCATCTTGAATCATATTTTTATATTCATCCGAAAATGCAGAAAAATTCGATTGAGAGGCTTTTGTACGAATAAAAACTCTTGTATATCTTTCGGATGAAAATTCATCTGGTCTGACGAGGATATAAAAAGAGATACTGCCGTTGCCTATATTTGTATTTCCACGGGAATAACTTACATAAATAGGAGAATCGGCAATACCGACTATCTTGTATTCGGTATTTTTCAGCATACTGCTGTCCTGTGAGTTGAATTTTATTGTATCACCGATTTTTTTCCCTGCAAGCTTCGCATAGTATTTCTCGATAAGACATTCACCGTCATTCTGAGGAATTGTTCCCTCTTTTATCATAGGTATATTTATCTTCGATTTATTATCGGATAGTGCGATAACTCTCGCTACATTGTCAACATCACCTTCGGTGACTATCATATCAGCCATGTAAGACGGCATTATGTCTTCAACGAAATCGAGTTTTTTTATTTCATCAATATCATTGTCATCAAAGCCTATCGTTGAAATAAGACTGAAATCCATAAGATAATTGTCATCAAAGTATCTTTCGGCAGTTTCAATCATACTTGGACAAGCCGACTTTACTCCCGTAAAAAATCCCACGCTTATTCCTATAATGGCGAATATAGAAATAAATCTTGATTTGGTGCGAGAAATTTCCCTGAGGATATTTTTTCTCAATGCTTTCTTTTGATTTCCTTTTTCTTTCATTAATCATCACCATTCTATTTGGTCGATAGGAAGCGGATTTGGATTTATGACATTGCTGATGACTTTTCCGCTACGCATATTTATAACACGATTAGCCATGGGAGTTATTGCCGAATTATGTGTTATAAGTATAACGGTCATACCGTCCTCAATGCACTTTGTCTGCAACAGTTTTAAAATATTCTTGCCTGTATTGTAGTCAAGAGCACCTGTCGGTTCATCGCACAAAAGGAGTTTGGGCTTTTTGGCTAAAGCCCGTGCAATGGAAACTCTCTGCTGTTCACCGCCCGAAAGCTGTGACGGGAAATTGTTTTTTCTTTCTGACAGTCCTACGCTGTCTAAAACGGTGTCAGCGTCAAGATAATCATTACATATCTGAGTGGCAAGTTCAACATTTTCCTTAGCCGTAAGATTCGGGATAAGATTATAGAACTGAAATACAAAGCCTATGTCATATCGTCTGTATGAAGCGAGGTCGTGTTTGTTAAGATGGCTGATATCCTTTCCGCCTACGATTATTTTGCCTTCGTCGCAACTGTCGATACCTCCGAGAATATTCAGAACAGTAGTTTTGCCTGCACCGCTGAGTCCCACAACAACAGCAAATTCACCCTCATCAACGGAGAAAGTCACACCATTGGCGGCAGTTATGGTGACCTCACCCATTTTATATCTTTTATATACATTCTCGAATTTTACAAAATCTTTAGTCATATTGCAATTTCTCACACCTCATGTTTATCAAGCCATTTTGAAACTTTTTTAGCAACTTCTTTCAAAGCGTGTTCGTCAAACGGAGATTCAAGACCGGCAGTTTCGACAAGCTCTGTGAAAGTCTGTGTACCTGCTTTTTTGACGAATTTCATGTATCTTTTCCAGGCATCTTTGTGGCTGTCCTGCATTATTACCCAGAATTCAAGGGCGACTGTCTGTGCAAGGCAGTAGTCGATATAATAGAAAGGATTTTCGTATATATGGAGCTGTCTTTGCCAGCCTTTGCCCTCACCGTAGAAAGGTGAGCCGTCAAGTTTTATCCACGGCATATAAACACCTGTGAGTTCTTTCCATACGTTGTGTCTTTGGAGGGGTGTCATAGAGGGATTTTCATAGATGATATGCTGAAAATGGTCTACCATAGTACCGTAAGGTATGAAAGTTATTGCACCCGCAAGATGACTGTAACGGAATTTTTTGGAGTCATCACCGAAAAATTCGTCACTGCATTTCCAGCCGAAAAATTCCATTGTCATAGAGTGTACTTCACACGCCTCAAGAGTAGGACTTTGATTTTCCAACGGGATAATATTTCTTGCAATGTAAAAGGCGAAGGCATGACCGGCTTCATGCGTGATAACTTCAACGTCATCAGCCGTACCGTTGAAATTGGCGAAAATGAACGGTACTTTGAAATCGGAGAATTGAGTGCAGTAACCGCCGCCTGCTTTGTTTTTCTTGCTTAAATGGTCTATAAGGTCATTGTCGTACATCATGTCGATAAATTCGGCAGTTTCTTTTGAAAGTTTGTGATAAAGCTTTTTGCCTGTTTTCAGGATATCGTTGGGAGAGCCTTGGGGTTTTGGGTTGCCGTCACGGAATTTAAGAGCAGCATCGGAAAATGTCAGGGGATAGGGCAGACCTGTTCTTTGAGCCTGTTCACGGTAGAGCCTGTCGGCAACAGGGACAATGTATTTTATAACGGCTTTTCGGAATTTTTCTATATCGTGTTCATCATAGCAGTTTCTGTTCATCTGGAGATAGCCGAGTTTGACGAAATTCTTATAGCCGAGTTTAAGAGCTTTCTGATGACGGAGATGTACAAGACGGTCATATATATTGTCAAGTTCATCACCGTGACTGCTGTAAAATCCGGCTTCGGCAAGCCATGCGGAATGTCTTTGTTCATCATTGGCGGATTGTTTATAGGGCATAAGCTGAGAGAGAGTTTTCTTTTCACCGTCAAAATCTATCTGAGCCGAGGCAATAAGTTTTTGATAAGCGGTTTCAAGCTTGTTGGTTTCCTGAGTTTCGGAGATAATTTCGGGAGAAAATGCTTTGAGGAATATTTCGGCATTCCTGAATAAAAGTTTGCCGTATTTTTTTTCCAGCTTGTGGCGGAAGGTGCTTTCAACGAGAAGCTTTGAAAAACTCTGCTGTATATCCGTAAATTCGGGAGATATTTCGTCAATGAATCCGACTTCTTTTTCATAGAATTCATCGGAAGTATCTATTGAATGTCTTGTATATGCAAGACTCATCATGGTATCGACATGGGCAGTCATTTTATCCCATTCAAGAAAAGCACAGTCAGCCTGTTCAAATTTTTCGGCATTTTGGAAACGGTTTTTTATATCATCAGCGTAAGTCCTGATTTTTTCAATATCGGGTCTTTCATATATCATATCTGCAAATTTCATTATAATTTCCTCCTTAGAATAAAATCAATTCAATTTTACAACACATAAAATAAAAAATCAATCGAAAATATATAAAAAACTCCCCGTCAAATTATATTTGTCGGGGAGTAGGTTTAAGGAATGAACTTGGTGAAACAAATTATCTGTTTCTTGCAAAAAGACGAAGTATATAAAGGAAAAGATTGATAAAGTCAAGATAAAGTTCAAGAGCAATGTTGATGGATGCTTTCTTGAGCATTTCGCCGTCACCGCTGAAATATTCATAGCCTCTTTTTATTTTCTGAGTATCATATGCAGTAAATCCTACAAAGATAATGATACCGAGAAGGCTTATTCCAAGATCCATTGCAGGCATACGGAAGAACATTCCAAGCACAGCGAATATTATCAAAACAAAAAGACCTATAAGTAAAATCGGACGGAGTTTTGTCAAATCACGTTTTGTAACGATACCATAGATTGAGAAAGCACCGAAAAGCAAAGCCGTTGCAGCGAATGCCCATATAGCCTTGTCAGCACCTGCAAGCATGAGTGTCGGAGCAAGGTTGATACCATTGCAGACGGAATATACAAGGAAAAGTATAAGACTTACGGTTGATGGAAGTTTGTATACAAAGAATCCGAGAGCGATTACCATTATAAGTTCAAGTATTATACTGCCAATATAGACGGGGAAGAATTGTGCGAGCAGCATGGGATTTGAATAGAGTACACTCTGGATAAGGAATGCAAGGACAAAAGTAACTGAAAGTCCGCCTGCCATCCAGCCGTAAACTCGTCTGCTGAAATCGGCAAGTGTCACGCCTGAAGCATTGTAAGTGTTCACGCCATAGCCATTATAACCGTTATAGTTATTATTATAATTATCATAACCGTTATCATAGCTGTTGTTATTGAAATTATTTCTGTTCATAAAAGCCCTTCTTTCTGTAAAATAAAAAGATATTATATATTATATACCTCATCTTTAAATAATAATACAGCATTTTGAAATTAAAGTCAACATGGGATAAAAGTATTTTTTACTGTAAAAAGTCGGAAAAATCCGACTTTTTGGAAATTATTTTCAGATTATAATTATCGTAATGAAATTTTCGGAAATGGGTGATATTTTATGAAATGTCCGTATCTGTCGAAAGGTGTAAGAATACTATTGATATTATTTGCGGCAATTTTTACGGGAGGATGTTTGTTTGAATTGTTTATCGGAAAAGATATGCTGATGTTATCGGGATTTGTTCTTATGGTTATCATATATTTTGTATCTTTCTTTCTTGATGTTAAAACTTTTATTTTTATAGATGAAAATGGAGTTGAAATTTCAAAGCCCTTTCAGAAGAACATATTTTTTGAATGGAAAGACGTTAAATTTACTGCAAGATATTCTTTGAATACAGGTATAAAGGGTGTATGGGGGATAATATTTTCACTCAATATAAATGAATATGACATAAAAAATAAGTTCAGATACAGTGAAATTGCTGCCAATACAGAAAAATCAGGTGAGTTTTATACGATTACAGGCTATTCCGATAAACTTTGGCAGGCTGTCGAAAAATATGTTCCATATAGTAAGCTTGTGAAAAGAGAACTGAAATATGAAGATTTTTGGGGTGAATAAAAAATAAGATGTGTGTCAAAAATATTGCCTGTGGAATATATTAAAATCAGGAGGCGATATTTTTTGTGCGGAATAGCAGGTTGGTTTGATAAGAGTGTGAAATTTCGTGAACAGGAAAAAATCATAGACAATATGAGCAAAACTCTTGAAAGGCGTGGACCGGATGACAGCGGAGTATATATACATTCATCCGTGTGCCTGATACACAGACGATTAGCCGTCATAGACCCCGAAAACGGCAAACAGCCTATGTTGAAAAAACATAATAACAGAACTTGTACAATAGCCTATAACGGAGAGCTCTATAATACTTCCGAAATAAGAGAAGAACTTATCTCAAACGGATATGGATTCGATACAAAGACAGATACCGAGGTAGTATTGGCGTCATATATGTGTTGGGGAGACAAGTGTGTTGAGAAACTCAACGGAATATTTGCATTCGGCATTTATGACGAGGATAAAAGAACGCTTTTTCTTGCCCGTGACAGGATAGGCGTAAAACCCTTGTTTTTTTATGAGTATGACAATGGTTTGCTGTTCGGCTCGGAAATAAAAACATTACTTGCAAATCCTCTTGTAAAACCTGTTATAGATGAACAGGGATTGATGGAATTGCTTTTCGTATCGCCGGGAAGAACTCTCGGACAGGGAATTTATAAGAATATAAAGGAGCTTTTGCCGGGGGAATGTGCTTTTTATGACGGAAACAGGATTTCACGAAGAAGATATTTTACACTGAAAGCAAGAGAACATACTTCCGATATTACACAGAGTATGAACGAAGTGAGGGAACTTCTGACAGATTCCGTTGAAAGACAGCTGATATCAGATGTTCCGTTGTGCTGTTTCCTTTCGGGCGGACTTGATTCAAGTATAATTTCATATATAGCATCGGAATATAATAAAAGAAATAATTTGAAGCCGATAGATACTTATTCGGTTGATTATGTGGACAATGCAAAGTATTTTCAAAAAAGCCTGTTTCAGCCGACTCCCGACAGTGAATTCATAGGAATAATGGTCAATGCCATTTCATCACATCATCATAATGTAGTGATAGATAATACCGATTTATTTTATGCACTTGAAAAAGCGGTGGATGCAAGGGATTTTCCGGGAATGGTCGACGTTGACAGTTCACTATTGTTATTCTGCGGAAAAATAAAGGAAGATTTCACAGTAGGAGTTTCGGGAGAATGTGCAGATGAACTATTCGGAGGATATCCTTGGTATCATAATAAAGATATACTGTTTGAAGATTGTTTCCCGTGGTCGAGGTCGCTTGATATAAGACGATCAATATTAAAGAAAGGATTTTTGCCGAAAGGTGAAGAATATGTCCGTGAAAAGTATCTTGACACTTGCAGGAATACCGATAAACTGCCGACAGATTCAAAGCTTGATTCACGAATGAGAGAAATGTTTTCATTGAATTTTTATTGGTTTATGCAGACCCTTTTGGACAGAAAAGACAGGATGAGTATGTATAACGGTCTTGAAGTGAGAGTTCCTTTCTGTGATTACAGGATAACGGAATATGCTTATAATCTGCCCTGGAATATAAAAGCTCTCAACGGAAGGGAAAAGGGCATTGTCAGAGAGGCTTTCAGGGGATATCTGCCCGACAGTATCATTGACAGAAAGAAAAGCCCATATCCAAAAACGCATAATCCATTGTATTTTAAATTATGTGCCGATAAAGTGACGGAAATATTATCCGATAAAACGTCACCATTATATGAAATCCTCGATAAAGACGGTGTACAGGCAATTATAGATTACCCCGACAAGATATCATCACCATGGTACGGACAATTGATGAAAGCACCTCAGATATTGGCATATATAATACAGCTTGACTGTTGGTTCAGGAAAAATAATGTTTCAGTTGAGATTTAGATAATAAAAAAAGCGGGTCTGTTATTTGAAAAAAATAACAGACCTGTTTTTGTGTGTATCAGATATTTTTGATATATTCCTGTCCTTTTTCGGTAATTGCAGTAGCTGTAAATTCGAGCAGTTCACTGCATCCGAAACGGGAATTGGCTTTGACATAGCCGTTTCTTCTGAGAAGTTCAAGAGCCTTTCCGATGTCGCTTACGGAATATTTTTTGCATTTGGGTGCTGACATGACATCATTGAAAGTAACTGAACTTTGTTTTTTCAGACTTTCATTCAGACACAGCAAAATATTTTTTACACATGGGTCTTGCAGTTGCATAAACATCACCTCTATGATATGATTAAAAAAGATTATATGAAACGGGGCAGAAAACTATGGAAGTAATAAGAAAAAGAATAGTATTTTACGGCTGGGTACAGGGAGTAGGATTCCGATACCGTGCGTATCATGCGGCTAATGCTGTCGGTGTGACGGGCTGGGTGAAGAATAACTATGATGATACCGTCACAATGGAAATACAGGGGACAGAATCACAGATAGACAAAGTTATTATGGCAATAGAGAGAGGGACATATATAAAAATAGAAAATATGGACTGCAAAACTATTCCTGTCAAGCCTGATGAGAGAAGCTTCTGTATAAACTGAGTATATCATATTTTACGGTTTATTTCAACTTAACGGGTAAAGATTTCCACGCATCTACAGGCGGTGTGATGAGTTGTTCACTATAAGTTTGTTATTGACAAACAAAACATTATAACGCTATTATAAAAGCGGCAGCAGGAGCGGAGTGCAGCGGTATTCCCTGCTGAAAAGAGGGCAATCCACGCATATAGGATGGATTATCCTTCAAAGATGCAGGATTTAAAACATTTTCATAGCTCTGTTTTAATACCGTGCGTGGATTGAAACAATAAATTTTATGTTCTATTTGACTTGATATATCAGGATGTGATATAATTAACCGGTGTTATTTTTTTAGGATAATTGGGGGATACTGGAATGATATATAACAATATTTTGGAAGCAATGGGTCATACGCCTATGATAAGACTGAATAGAATGGTCAAGCCTGACAGTGCCGAGATACTTGTGAAATTTGAGGGACTGAATGTAGGAGGCTCTATCAAGACGAGAACGGCTTATAATATGATAATCAATGCTGAAAAAGAGGGCAAAATAAAGTCTGATACAATAATAGTAGAGCCGACAAGCGGTAATCAGGGGATAGGACTTGCATTGGTGGGAGCTGTCAGGGGATATAAGACGATAATAATAATGCCCGATTCCGTGAGCGAGGAAAGAAGAAAGCTGGTTGAGCATTACGGAGCGGAAGTTATTCTGATACATGATGACGGAGATATAGGCAAGTGCATACAGAAATGTCTTGATACAGCGTTGGAGATGGCTCAAAAAGACCCTAAAGTTTTTGTACCTCAGCAGTTTGAGAATGAGAACAATACTTATGCACATAAGTATTTCACAGCATTGGAGATACTCGAACAGACGGCAGGAAAAATAGACGGATTTTGTTCGGGTATAGGTACAGGCGGCACTATAACGGGAATAGGCGAAACTCTTAAAAAACAGTATCCCGATATTGAGATATGGGCGGTCGAGCCTGAACACGCTGCAATTCTGGCGGGCGGTACAGTAGGAACACATCTTCAGATGGGTATAGGTGACGGGATAATCCCGACCATCCTTAACAGGGATATATATGACCATATACATATAGTGACAGATGAAGATGCCATAAATACGGCTAAACAGCTTGCGAAACTTGAAGGCATAATGTGTGGGATATCAAGCGGTACGAATGTTGCGGCAGCCATAAAATTAGCCGAAAAGTTAGGCAGGGGAAAGACGGTGGTAACAATACTTCCCGATACAGCGGAGAGATATTTTTCAACACCGTTATTTGAATAAATCAAAAACAGCCAAAGGCAATTTTTTTGAAATTGCTTTTGGCTGAAATTTTTTACTCACGGTATTTTTGCCTGTAAATAAGAACAGAAACGGATAAAAGTGAAGCAATGAGAAATAAGACAGGGAACAGATAAGATAGATTTATTCCTGTCGGAACAAAACCTTCATTTGAGTTGGTATATGAAACAGAGTGGTCATTGTCCATTTTACCCGAAATCGTATTTGAATTTTCGGGAGAATTTCCGTCAATGCTCAGTGAAGTTATATAGCCCTCATTGGAGTAATTCTTTTCCGTGAGAGTATAATTTGTATCAAGAGGGATATATATAACTATCTTTTCATTATGGCTGAGGGTGAAATGACATACACCGTTTTGGACTTTGAGAGAAGTTGTACCGTCGGATTTTTCACAGCTTATGTTATTTTGTGTGAAATCCTGTAAAATGAGTGTGAATTCAAAATCTTTTGCAGTGCTTCCCATATTTCCCGTGACTGTTTTTGAAACGGTCATATTACGTACATTTTGTTCATTGATGATGTAGCCGTGATTGAATGTGCAGTTTTGCTCGGTAACATCATTTTTATTTTTGTCCATGTACGTTGCAGTAAAGTTTTCAAGCGGATTTTCGGAGATATAATATACCCATTCGTTTCCGTTGATATCGCATTTTTCAAGATTTGAAAGGGAGAGGGTATATTTCTTGTTTGTGCATGACCATTCGGGGACTATTTCCGAATTATCCCATGATTTAATGTTTGTATAGTTCAGGACTTTGTTTTTGCCGAGAGTATAGACGGCACTGAAACTGTCATCAGTGATATTTGTATCTTTGGATTTTCGTCTGAGAGTCAAAGAAATGTTTGTATCCCCGAACCAGTCATTGTTCGGAGTTCTTGTCCATGATTTTGTCACGGAAAAATCTGTGACGGCAGGGTGATTTATTATAGTCTGCTTATCAAGTGCATAGTCGCTTTGTGTATATTCAGCCTGATAGCCTTGCAGACAGCTTATTTCTTTGACAGCATAGTGCAGAGTGTGTCCGTGCTTATCGGTTTGCGGGATATCAGAGAAAGTTGCAGTCCAATTATCATTCGTCAATGTAATATCATTGATATTGGCAACAGGACTCATTGCAGACGGATTGTCACCTGTATAGGAGTACAGCCTGAAAGTGGCATAAGCATTTTGCGGAATTTTGTTTTCTGCATTTTGCCATTGCTTTTTAACGGAAATTGAAGTGGATTTTTGTTTATTGATTATCTCGGTGTGATTTCCTGTAAATTCGGAATATGATTTTTGAGTATTGGTGTAGACGGTATCATATCCGTTTATATCAGCGGAAGTTTCCCTGACAACGTATTGTATAAGTGTAGTACCGTCATCAAGATACTTCTGAAGATTTTTGAAAACGGCTGTACCTGAAATATTCTCACCGTTTGTATCTGTGTGACCGTCAAGGGTTATGGATTTGATAAATTCCATTTTATTGTTGTTGATACGGTAAAGAGATAATTCAACCTGAATATCAAGGGGAAACGGAAAAGGATTATTTTTGGCATCATGCCATGATTTTGTTGCATACAGGTCAACGGTTTCTTTTGAATAAGTGTTTGTGATAAATACTTCCTTGTTGATACCTTTACGGATATCATCGGCAGTGACAGTAAATTCAAAGCCGTATTTCTGTGAACCGTCAGGGAGAGTTATCAAAATGCTTTTTTCTTCCTGACCGTCACTCCATATACATGAATTTTTCCAGTTCCAGCTTGGATGAACAGAAGCCATATCCTCGTTGATATTTTCGATTATGATATAATTTTCGGCAGTATGACCTGTTTCAGGCTGAAGACCTGAAAAATTATACTGACCGTTTACGAAATTTTCGTACGGAATATTTCTGAAATGCTCATTCGGAACGGAAATATATTTTCCGTCTTTTATGATTTCTTGGTTGATGTATTCATAATTGCCGTCATGATTTTTGCGGAGAATGTCAAAAGTGATTTGATTTTTTTCTGCCTCGGTGAGAAGTCCGGCACAGTTTCCGTTAAATGATTTGTGAATTGTAAGACCTATGGAATCGGGTTCATTTCTGACAGTCAGAACGTCATTATTCGGATATATATATTGTGAATAATCGGGCTTCAGGGATGAATTGTCGGCAATGGTGAATATATACGGATGCTCCAATTGTTTGTACGTTATAGTTTCACCGTTTGGGGCAACGGAAACAGGTGTTTCAAATTCTTCCAAAGCATATTTTTTGTTGAATTTAAGTGTTACACCGTGCATATATTCGTTGAGGAAAATTTCGGCATAACCGTCTTTTATCTTATTCGGGTCATTGGTTTTAAAATTACCGTTATCGTCTTTAGGATTGAAATTGACAGTATCGGTTGTAAATACAACGGCATCACCTTTTTTGTGACCGTCAGATGTGTTTTTGCCGTAGCATACGGGGATATGTGTACCATTTTCCAGAACTTCATACAAACGGAATTTTGCTCCGTTAAGACCACGTTCCATGTGACCGGCTCCGAATTTATACAGATATATTTTAGGCACTGATGCAGAACCGGATGTGTCATCTTGAATTATGACATTTTCGCTTGTGACAGCATTATATCCGTTTATATAAAAATCATTGCTTATATCTACTTGCTGACCGTGTTCACCAAGAATTCTTGCTTCATAGGTGATAATTACATGGGTTTCATCGGGAATATAAAAAGTACCTGTATGATTGCTGAAATCGTATGATATATTTGCGGGAGGTGATGAAACGATATTGATAGTCTTGAAATCTATTGAAATTGAGTCGGAATATCTGTCAAATGCGTAGGTAGGAAGACCGTTATTCAATTTCATTTTTGCGGGATTTATATTGACAGTATAAGTAACTGTACTGTTATGGTGGTCAATTACGAAAGATTTATCGACAGGCACAAGTTTATTTTTGGGCGGTATATATACATTTGCGGTGGAGGATTCTCCACGGCAGACTGCTGTATTCGGGATAACTGCTACCTTGCCGGGACTGTCTGAAGCGATAGTTTCAATTTTGGCAAGTGCACTGATATCCTTTGGTATAAGCCAGTACTGTACACCGTAAAAAGTATAATATGAGCCGTCGGGAGCTTTGGGTATATCATTCAATGTGAATCTCAGACCTGTACTTGTTTCCTGCATATTTGAATCATGTTCACCGAGTTCAAATATTGTACCGCCTCTTTTTTCTACATTCTCTTTGCTGAGCCAGTCAAATTCATTTATTGCTCCGAGATATACTTTATGCCAGTTACTGTAAGAACGAGGTTGGGTAAGGTTTTTCTCAAAATCTTCTTCATTGAGGTACGGATTATATTTGGCAGGGTCTACCCATTTGAAAAGAGAAGTATCAAAAGTATCTTCGATAACAAGAGGCTCGTCGGTTTCCACACCTGCAACGAGTACCTGATATGTGAATACGGGATATATATGACCGTCAATGACCATATTTATCTTTTTGTCCGTACCGCCACGAAGAACTTTTTTATAGACACCCACAGGAGGCTGACTGAATTTATCGACATTGTATGTCCCCTCAACATCTGCCCAGTTGATATGTTCATACAGATAGTTATTTTGCTGACCGTTGTTTTCATTGTTTATTTTAGCCTGCTGAGCCCATTCTTCCGGAAATTTGTCGGTTATCTTTACGGTAATGATACGGCTGTCGGAATTTTCGGGCTTGTTCAGACCACCGAGAGATTTATCTTTATTTTTGAAGAAATTTATTGAGAGTTTTTCTGTATCCCAATATAGTGCGTGTTCAAAATTTGTGTCACCCGGCTCATAGATTTTTCCGTTATAATTTATTTGAAAAGTCTCATTTTCATAAAGACCGTCAATTTCTATTTTTTCGAGCTGTTCTTTATACAGAATTGTTGTACCGTCGGGAAGCTTTATCCATCTGTGAGGAAGTCCGCTTGAACCGTATACTTTTCCTTCTTCATTTTCCCATGGATAGATACTTGTACTGTCTTTTGAACTGTCGTTTGAATGTTCCGTAAGAGTAATGCTGTCACGGCTGAAAGCGTCACCGCTCAGACTTACGGTCACGACCCATGTTACATGGTTTGAAGTGATATCGGTAGCTTTTTTGTGGACACCGATACCTTTTCCGTCTGGACTGACAACGACTTCTGCTCGGTCTTCACCGCCCTTGCCGAAAGCTGTATTTGAAATAACGGTCTGACCGTGCAGTTTTGAAACATCCACTCTTGTTTTGTAGTTTATGATATACTCATAGGGAGGGTCATCTTCTGGGATATTATAAGTCCATGACTTGTCAGCGGAGATATCGGTATTTATATCTTCCCATGTCAGATTTCTGTGTGATTTCAGCTGATGAGCAAAGTCATAGCAGAGAACTTCAATGCCGTTCCCCGTATATGAACAGATATCTTTTACGTTTGCAGCAATCACGTCTTTTATATATGAACCCGCAAGACTGTATTCGGGTAACCTGTTTGTTGTTATCTGCCAGCTTATGTCACGGTAAAATTTACCGTCAAGCTGATATTGTCTGCCGACACTCACTGCATTTTTTATAAGGTCGGAAAATTTGATATCTTTTTCCCAATATGTGTCTGTATTGTCGGAAGGGTCGGAATCGCCTGTGATAGTCACGGTATTTCCTGTTTCCTCAAACGTTGGATGACCGCTCTTGGCAATATTGTTTATATCTATATCGGCAGTATATTTGAATACAAGTTTATCGCCGTCGGAGGTTTGGGGGATATAAACAGAAAAGGTTGAACCTGTATTGGATATAACGGGTGTTTTTGTGAATATTGAACTTTCCGAATCAAATCGGCAGTCATGATTATATATAAGAGCCGTTCCCATGATATCGCTCATTGACAGGTCATAGGTTGAACCTTCTGACGTGACAGTAACGGTATATTCGATATTATGATGTTCAGGGTCATAATAGCCTGATTTTGTAACACTTGCGTTTTGTTTGTCAATAGGTTTTATGGTAAGGTATTTATCCTGCTCAAATTGGAGTTTTTCATAGTTGAAATTAAGAAAACCCTCTATCGACATATGGAATTTTGCATTTGAGGCAGCTGTGAAATAAGGAAATAAATAGCTTTCGGTATTCCAGCGTACAATGACGGCATTTTTTTCTTTGTCATAGGTTATGGGATTGTTTTTTAATATACCGTCAACCCCCATGTTTATATCGACTGACGAGGAAAAATCATCAGGCAGATAAAATCCTTCCGGCAGAATGAATTCCATAGGAGTATCGTCGTCTGCAAACTGACGTTCATCATTTTCCTGAAAATACAATACAACTTCATAAAGTTCGTTTCGGTGTGCATAAACTTCCTGACCACTCTCAGAAGGTGTATATTTTTCGCCCTCGATAACTATATAACCGTTTGTCATAAAGGGCTTTAGGTCAATATAATTTTGAGTATCGTTGTCGGCGGATGACACCAAAATAAAAAGATGTGATGATATGAGAGAAAAGATAAATATAACAGCAATGAAAAGGGATAATATTCTTCTTTTGTAAATTTTATTCAATATCATCACCTTCTTTAAAATGTTTTCTGCCGAACAGAATAATAGTCAGAGAAGTGCATAAAGAGATAAGGAACATGGAAATTACAATACCTGTATTTGCTGTATCACCTGTGAAAATTGTTTTGTCTGAGTCAGGCGGAACAGAAGCTTGGCTGTTTACGGATGATTCCGTGACAGGAGATGAGCTTTCATAATGAGAGCTTTCATCTTCCGAACTTTCTTCATCCGAGCTTTCATCCTCGGAAAATTCCTCATCCAATACTATTTTATCTTTAAACTTTACAGAATCGGTCTTAAATTCATTTTCATCAGCGGTGGCAGTAATTGAATAATTCATTTTACCGTCATCGTTTTCAGTAACAAAAAGAGTAATATAATAAACAGACATATCATGCTGTATATTGTAAATTATCCCATCCTGAATTATTATTTCATCATCGGTATAGGATTCAAATATTTTATATCTGAAAGTACCCGATTGGGATACATTTATTGTAAAAACTCCTGTATTGTCATGCAAAACAGAGAGATTCCTTTCATTTGGTATCGGTGAACCGTCACTGACGGGTTCAATGGACAGGTCATAGGTATAGTCATCAAATTCGGGCATATAAACGCATTTGACAGGTATTTGTGCAGTAATGGCATTATATGAGCCGACATTCACACACTCATTGAAAAAAACAAAAAAGGAGAGTGTGCAAATGCCAACCAGACGGAGCAATTTCCGCAAAGCCTTCATAATACAAGCCCTCCTTTCATTTATTCATTATTTATATAACAGAAAACAACTATTCTCGAAACAGCATCTCCTTCGGCACAGGTTGAAAGACATAAGATTTTTTTATTTTCATTAACGGAAATATCGGCTTTTTGAGAGATGAACTCTCTTATATCGCCCTTGCCGGGCTCGAAAACAGCATCATCTTTTGCACTTGCACGGAATGAAGCAAATACTGTAAGCTTGCAGACGATATCGGCATTTTTGCCTATCATAAGAGTACCGTGTGAATGTTTTGAAAGAAAATCGCTGTCGAGAAATTTATCCAAAGCACCGAACATTCTCCCGTATTCCATGTGGTGACCGTATACAAGGGAATAGCTGTCGGACATATCTGATGAATTTCTGCTGTCAAGAAAGATACTGCCTGCAAGGGAATATCTTCCAAATGGGTCGGTATTGAGATATTTTGTATTGTCAGCCGCCTGCATGATGGGATAATCTATATCAGTGTCATCAATAGTTATCCATGCCACCATGTCATCGGATATCTTTTCATCTCCCACAGCAACGGCATTGACAGGACTGCCCGGTCTGTATCGGAATAAATTTTTATCTGCGGTGTGTTCAAAGACATACCAGCAGTCATAAACACACCATGCAGATATCAATAAAATTATCACGAGTATGAAAAGCAGAAGCCTTTCATAGATGATATTCAGATTTTTGAGAAATTTTATCAATTATTCTTCTTCCTCGGATTCTCTTTTCTTGTTTCTGATAACAAGGAATACGATACCACCGAGAACTGCAATACCTATTGCAACAGGAGCAGCAACAGAAAGGATAACACCTGTCGGGATAGTACCGCTTCTGTCATTGGTGAAATCTACTTTTGTATCAGCTGTAAGTCCTTTATCAGAAACTTTTTTGTCTTCATCAGTAACATCGGTTGTATCACCTGTTACATCTGCACTTGCAACATAATCTTCGGGTGTTTCTTCGATTGTATAAGATGTACCGTCAGCAAGTCCGAGAATGTTTATTTGCTGACCATGCTGGAGGTAGAAAGTTTCCGTTACGGTTGTGTTATCATCTGGAACAATAATTGTTGAGGGATTAGTTTTACCTATATAATCACTGTTTGTAGCAGAGTTGCTTGCAACAGTTGCATCAGCATTACTGAGGTCGACAGTGTAAACAGTACCTGCAACGGCATTGCTTATTGTAACATCAAATTTGAAGTACTTGTCCTTTGAACCCTGATTACCTGTAACTGTTTTGCTGAAAGTAAGGTCGTGTGTATCATAGTCATTAACAAAACCGTCTGTTTTCTTTCCATCTTCGGCTGTTTTGTCGGCAGCTATTTCAACGGCAGTATTTTTTGACGGTGCAGTATCAATTACCTTATTGTAAAGAACATAAGATTCAACTTCAAGAGTACCGTTTTTATCTATTACGAAAACGTCAAGAGTTTTTGTGATACTGCCAACGTTTGTAACACCCTGACTGCCGTTGAGGTCTTCTGTTACAACATAACGGTAAACTCCGGGTTCATCAAATTTAATTCCTGCGAAATTAGCGGTTATAGTTTTCTGTGCGTATTTTTTGTCTGCTGAATTTGTAATGCCGTCATCAACAGCACCGGCTTTTGTTGTGTCGGCTGCCTGAAATACAGCGTCCGATACAACAGGTGCAGTAACATTTTCTGATTCGTCTTTAGCTATTATACCTGCATACACCTGCATTTCGTTTTCTGTTCCTTCAATGGCTGTTCCGGCTGCTATTGAATATTTGAATGTTGCATTAGGTACATTTGCTCCGTTATCAAGTACAAGATATTTTGAAAAATCCGATGTACCGCCCTGAGCCTTTTTGTCTTCCGGATAATTTGCAGCGTTTGCAGAAATTGAGAACATAGAAGTCATTACTGCAAGAGATGCAAGAACTGCCAAATAGTTTCTTTTCTTCATTCCAATTCCTCCTGAGATTATAAAATAAAATAATGTATATTATATGCCACGTCTTCGCATGATGAAAACAACAGTGCCCTGAATATCGGAGAGAGGTATGCCGCCGAATGTACGGCTGTCCGAGAGGTCGCTCCTGTAATCGTTGAGAACGAAAACGCAGTCATCGGGGATAGTGTAGGGAAATTCTAAGGCATTTCCCTGTAAATTTGTGGGGTAAACGACATTTTCGGCTATGTTATAGCCGTTCACTTGAACGGTGTCATTTTTTATATCAACGGTATCACCGCCAAATGCGATTACCCTTGCGAATTTTATATGACCGTCGGCATAGTATGAAACAGGGTCGCCCTGTTTCAGTTCCGACAGTCTGTAGGTAAGACAAAAATCACCGTCTTTTATCATTGGATAAGCTGAATTTTCGTGACATACGTTTATAGCCACAATATAACTGAGTAATATCCACAATGCAGTGACAGTTGCAATTATCTTGACAAGCAATTCTATTAAATAATACTTGACGGATTTTTTTTTCTTCTTCTTTTTTGGTGTAACGGTTTCGGCAATTTGTTCGGGTTGTTTCTGTTCATTGTCCACTTTTTACACCTCATTTTTTTCAATGGGAAATTACTGCAATTATATATTATATTATTCACGACAAGAAAATATTACAATAAAAATAACATTTTTGTAACATGATATTATAATTAAATGACATTTTCTTGTGGAATTAGATTATAGCACTTTGAATTTGAAAAAACAAGCCACAAAAGGTTTTTAAATATAGAAAAATCCTTTTCAAAAAAATCATTATTTATACAAGTTGCTCAACAATTACCAATGATTGGTAATTGTTAGGAAATATTTATAAAATTAACTTTGTAAGATTGTTTTTTTATAGGCATTTTCATTCTTGAAATTACGGATTTGGAGAATATTGGTTGACTTTTTGTTGATATTTTATAATTATAATTGACATTTTTGTTATATTATGCTATTGTTATATTAAAAAAATATATATGTTTGGGGGTTGTTGAAGTGAAAAAAATTTCGGATGTTTCAAAACGTGCAGGTTTGGTTTTTATAATTTTTGCTGTAATCATTTCAATGTTTGCAGTAAATGTTCAGGCGGCTGAAAAGGTATTTCCGTCAGGACTGAAATCTGATGAAATTGAGAAAGCTGTCGAAAATACTGCAAAAGATAAAAACTGTGTTTCGGCTGCAGTGGCTGTATTCAGCGGTGATGATATATATACAAAATACTATGGAAATGCAGATGCGGAAAATGACATTGTAACTGATGAAAACACTGTCTATGAATGGGGCAGCGTTTCAAAAACAATGGTATGGGTAAGTGCAATGCAGCTTTATGAACAGGGAAAACTCGATTTGAATGAAGATGTAAGGAAATATTTACCGGAGGGATTTTTGAAGAAATTAAAATATGATACGCCTATAACAATGATTGATTTGATGAATCACAAAGGCGGATGGCAGGAAACAGTGTATACTATACAAGTTGATGATGAAAATGAAATAATGCCTCTGGGTGAAGCATTGCAGTACAGTGAACCGTTACAGGTATTCAAACCCGGTACTGTTTCGGCATATTCCAATTGGGGAGCGTCTTTGGCAGGATATGTCATTGAGTGTATAACAGGTATGAAATATGGTGATTATGTACATGAAAATATCTTAAAGCCTCTTGGAATGGAGCATACTTCAATAATGCCCGACCATAAGGACAATATATGGGTAAGAACTCAGCGTGAAAAACTGAAATCATACCGTATCAATTTCAAGGGAATGTCGGAATCCCTCGGAACAAATATGACATTTATCAATTTGTATCCGTCGGGAGCTGTAACGGGTACAATAGATGATATGCGAAAATATGCACAAGCATTGGTGAATGATGATTCTCCGCTGTTCAGTAAAAAGGAAACATTTGATAAACTTTTTTCGTCAAGCGATTTTTATGACAACGGCAAAACACCGTCTGTATGTCACGGATTTTTTGTAATGAACCGTGGCATAGATACGATAGAACATTCCGGTGCAACGGATGCGTGTTCCTCGAATCTTGCCATTGACAGAAAATCAAAAACGGGTGTGGTTGTGCTTACGAATATGGCAGGCTCAGGTTCATTCTGTGATAAAATTACCGAAATGATTTTCGGAAAGACCGCTGATAATCCTGTATTTAAACAGGGTGCAATTTCGGTTACAGCCGATATATCGGGACTTTATTCGGTCAGCAGGGGATTTTTCGGGGGACAGCAGAAAATATTTTCCATTATAAATGTTCTTCCGATTGATAAAGTTTCGGAAACAAAATACACTGTCGGAGAAGATATTTCCGTCAATCAGATAGGCAATGGTCTGTATAAGCTGGAGCAGGGCGAGGAAATTTATTTAGTCGGTGTTGATAATGATGAAACTGTCGGAAAAATACTGCATATAGGCGGTGCGGACTATATCGAAAGAAAGAATTTCAATACAGAGCTGGCAATGGTGATAGCTTATGTTATACTTGCTGTTTTGAGCGTTATATTGCTTCTGATAAAACTTGTTATATTTATGGTACGTCTTGTCAAAAAAACAAGAAAACATTTTGCGGGAGGAATTTTGGTAAGCCTTGCACAGATAGCAAAACCATTATCTGTATTGGCAGTTATTATCATGATAGGTCTTAATAACTGTTCAAGAACATACGGATATATTTTCGGTATCACACAGCTTGTTTTTATGATAATATATGCTGTAACAGTGTTTATGTCGATAGTATTCTTATTTTCTCAGCAGGACAATAAATTGAAATATATATTGAGCATAATTTCAAATTCCTTCGGAACGGCATTTATATTGATGTTTGAATTATGGTGGTTCTGGGTGTGATTTGGAATAAATTTAAAAAAATATAGAAAAACCTCTTGACATTATTGGAAATTTGGAATATAATAATAACTCGTGGGAGCGAAATATGAGTCATTCCCACGAACATTTCGGGATGTGGCTCAGTTTGGTAGAGCGTTGCGTTCGGGACGCAAAGGTCGCAGGTTCAAATCCTGTCATCCCGACTCTCGATAACGGAGTGTAGCTCAGTTTGGTAGAGTGCTTGCTTTGGGAGCAAGATGTCGCAGGTTCGAATCCTGTCACTCCGACTTGAAAAATAATATATATATCTGGGCGTGGCGCAGATTGGTAGCGCGCTACCTTGGGGTGGTAGAGGTCGTCGGTTCAAATCCGGTCGCCCAGACTCGATTTTTAGATATTGTTGTTTCGGCTGAGATACCGGACAACAATATTTTACTTTATAAATAAAATTACGGAAAGGAATTGTTTTTATTATGAAAATCGCAAAAATGCTCGGACAGCGTTTTAAGGAAACTCCGGCTGAATGTAAGATACAGAGCCATATATTCATGATAAGAGGCGGATATATGAAAAGAGTGGGTGAAGGTATATATTCACTTCTGCCCCCTGCACTCAGAATTACAAAGAAAATCGAAAATATAATCCGTGAGGAAATGGACAGAATAGGCGGTCAGGAAGTATTGCTGCCTGTTGCTATGCCTGCAACTCTTTGGAAAGAGTCGGGAAGATTTGAGGCTGTCGGCTCTGAGCTTCTCAGATTCAAAGACCGTGGCGGTATCGACATGGTTCTCGGAATGACGCATGAAGAAGCTGCTGTTCATCTTGCAAGGCATACCGCTGAATCATATATGAACTATCCTTTCATGATATATCAGATACAGACAAAATTCCGTGATGAACCCCGTTCAAGAGGCGGTCTTATCAGAGTAAGAGAGTTTACAATGAAAGACGCATACTCTTTCCATCTTACACAGGAAGACCTTGAAGAATATTATGACAAATGCCATAAGGCTTATGAAAGGATATTTGCCCGTGTGGGAGTACCCGAAGTAATTTCCGTAAAATCCGATTCGGGCATGATGGGCGGACGAGTCGCACATGAATTTATGCTTATAACGGATATAGGCGAGGATAAACTTGTGGTATGCGATTCATGCGACTACCGTTCAAATATGGAAGTAGCAGAATGTATCGTGGAAAATGCCGAAACTGAGGTAAAAGACCTTGAAAGCGTTTATACACCCCATTCAAAGACCATAGAAGACCTGTGCGAATATCTTTCGATAGACCCGAAACTGACCTGCAAGGCAGTAATGTATCTCAAAAAAAAGAGCTATGAGCCTGTTGTAGTTTTTGTAAGAGGAGATATGGAAGTAAATGAAATAAAAGTACAGAACTATCTCAAAGAGGAGATAATCCCCGATGACGGCAGTACCGAAACAGGTATTGTATACGGCTTTACGGGACCTGTCGGACTTGATATAAAAGGCACAATTCTTATTGACAATTCTCTTAAAGGCATGAATAATATGGTTTGCGGTGCAAACAAGGAGAACTATCATTATATAAATGTCAATCTCGAAAGAGATATGAAAAAGCCCTTTGAATATCATGATTTTTCAAAGGCATATCAGGGTTCGATATGCCCTTGCTGCGGCAAAAAGACTATAAATATATGCAGAGGTATCGAAGTAGGCAATATATTCCAGCTCGGAAAGAAATATACCGAAACAATGGAAATGCAGTACATAGACAAAGACGGAGTATTGCAGAATCCTATAATGGGCTGTTACGGAATAGGCGTTGGCAGACTTTCAGCTTCTGTTTGTGAAGCACGCCATGATGAAAACGGTCCTATATGGCCTATGTCCATAGCACCGTGGCAGGTACATATCTGTGCTATCCGTCCCGATAATGAGGAAGTTGCAAAAATATCCAATGCACTTTACGAGGAATTGCAGAATAAGAAAGTTGAAGTAATATTCGATGACAGAAAAGTAAGTGCAGGCGTAATGTTCGCTGACGCTGACCTGTTGGGTGTACCTGTAAGAGTTATCGTAAGCCCCAAAACTATTTCAAGAGGTGCTGTTGAGATATCATTCAGAGATAAGTCATACAAAGCCGATATCAGCATTGAAAATGCGGCTGAGGAAATACAGAAGATAGTTGCAGAACAGCTTGCAAAATTTGATATATAAGAAAATAATAAAAAGACTGTCGGTGATATAATTTATCGGCAGTCTTGATTTTTTTTTAGAATTTGAATAAAAATCCTATAACATTAAATCTTAGATAAACAGTATCTTTATATTTTTGTAATATTATGCCGTTTCTGAATGATGCCTGCAATGTTTTGGGAAGAAATACAGCATCTTGTTCGACAGTATACATCAATTTGATTCTATATTACTTAATTTTTTTCTTCAAACAGTATATAACACTTGACAACAGTTCTATACTGTTGTATACTGTTTATGGAGGTCGACGATATGCATATAATTTTAAATAATACCTCAATGGTACCAATCTATGAACAACTTATGGCTCAGGTAAAAAAAGAGATCATAAGCGGCGGTCTTGCGGAAAATGAAGTGCTTCCGTCTGTCAGAGCACTTTCCGGTGAACTGCGTATAAGTGCTCTGACAGTAAAAAAAGCTTATGATAAGTTGGAAGAAGAAGGCTTTGTTGTAACCGTACACGGAAAAGGTACCTATGTTGCCGCAACAAACCTGCAGCTTGCTATGGAAGCACGAAGAAAAACGGTTGAGGATGACTTTGCATCTGCTGTACAGAAGGCAAATGCGGTCGGTCTCACCAAAGACGAAATTCTTGAGATCGTTAAAATCATACTGGAGGAATATTGATGGTTAAGGTTGATAAGCTTGTAAAAAACTACGATGACTTTCGGCTTGATATTTCTATGGAAATACCGGATGGAACCGTAACGGGTATAGTTGGAAAAAACGGTGCCGGCAAAAGTACTACGATAAAGGCAATACTTGGTCTGATAAAACCGGATGAAGGTCATGTTACCATAAACGGTAAAGAGGCATCCATGCTCACAGGTAAAGAAAAAGAGTCTATCGGAGCTGCACTGTCAGATTCCGGATTCAGCTCATACCTCCGTATAGAGGATGTAATCTGTATCCTCAGAAAAATGTATCCGACATTTGACGAAGATTTTTTCAGAAAGAGCTGTGTTTTGCAGAGGCTGGCGTTTGATAAGAGAATAAAAGACTTTTCTACGGGTATGAGGGCAAAACTCCGTGTACTTGCTGCCATCAGTCACAAATCAGAACTGCTTATCATGGACGAACCCACGGCAGGACTTGATGTAGAGGCAAGAAACGACATACTTGATATGTTCCGGCAGTATCTTCTTGATAATGAAAAAAGCTCTATTCTGCTTTCATCTCACATATCCTCAGACCTTGAGGGGCTGTGCGATGATATATACCTTATACATGACGGAAAAATCGTCCTTCATGAAGACACCGATACTATACTGAGCAATTATGCTGTACTGAAAATAAATGATGATACTTACGAAAAACTTGATAAAAGCTATATTCTCGGTACGAAAAAGGAGCACTTCGGATATTCATGCTTTACAAGTGAAAAGCAATTTTATGCAGAAAATTATCCGGGGATTGTGATTGAAAAAGGGAAAGTAGACGATCTGATTTTAATGATGACAGGAGGCAGATGATATGTTTGGGCTTATAGAAAAAGATTTGAGGCTTACTTTCGCCAGAAAACAGACACTTCTGATTTTCTTTATTATGGCATTGGTTATGGGGATATCAATGGACGGTTCTTTCATTGTCGGGTATCTCACGATGCTTGCAGCAGTAATTTCGATTGGAACAATAAGCTATGACGAGTATGACAACGGATTTGCATTTTTGATGACATTGCCTTTCGGCAGAAAAACATACGTCAGGGAAAAATACCTGTTCTGCCTGATAATGTCCACAGCAGCCTGGTGTATCGGAGCTGTACTGTACTTTATCGGAAATACAGTCCGCCGCAGTGGAGTAAACATGGTCGAAGAATTGCCGATGCTGATAGCCCTTATCCCGGTAATGTACCTGTCTTCAGCGCTCATGATACCTATACAGCTGAAGTACGGCTCAGAAAAAAGCAGGATCGCTCTGTTTATCTTATTTGGTTGCATAGCAGTTTTGATATTCGGAGCAAAAACCTTTTTCAGCAGCATGGAAAATCCTATTACCGAGCTGATACAGACTATTGAAAATCTTTCTCCAACCGTTATCCTTCTTACAGTCATCACTGTGTGTGCATTAGCATCAGGTGTTTCTTATATGCTTAGCATACGCATTATGGGGAAAAAAGAATTCTGATACAAGAATTATTACCGTTTATACCTATAATTCAGTACACAAATAGGAATGTCGGGCAGGTAATTGAGCCTGCCCGGCTTTTGTTCACTTATTTTTTTATAAAGTAATAATTGACATGGTGTATAAAAATTTAAATCTATTTTTGAACGAGGTTACGCGATTAACCTATTGAAACATTGCTGTCTCTGTTTTATAATCTCATTGAACGAAATATACGGAGGAGTGTTTATGCGGTCAGATTCATTTTTACGTTCGGTAACGAAAATTGCCGTTCCTGTTGCACTGCAAAGTATGCTGCAGGCATCATTCAGCATTGTTGACCAGATAATGGTCGGTAATTTAGGAAGCGTAAGTGTCGCTGCCGTAGGTATCGCCGGAAAGCTTTCGTCTCTCTATGGGGTGGTTATCGGAGCAGTTGTTTCAGTAGCGGGAATTATGATCTCACAGTATATTGGTGCAAAGGACGAAAAAGAGGTGAACCGTAGCTTTTGCCTGAATACATCCGTTTCAGTAGTGATCGCTGTTGTATTCATGTCAGTATGTCTGTTGTTTCCGACTCAGCTTATGGGACTATACTCAACCGATAAACAGACAATAAAAACGGCTTCTGAATATCTGAGGATCATTTCCTTCGGCTTTTTGCCGTATGCAATAGATATGCTGATATCTACCCGCTTGCGGTGTATGGAAAAAGCAACCCTGCCGCTGATATTCAGCATTATTGCAAACACTGTCAATACCGGACTGAATTATGTTCTGATTTTCGGCAAGTTTGGAATTGCCCCCATGGGAGCCAACGGTGCAGGTGTAGCAACAGCTGTTTCACAGCTTTTCAATACGCTTTTGCTGGTAATAAGTCTGATCGTTGTATGCGGAAAGAATAAATCAGAATTAACATTTTCCGTAAAGCTTACAAAAATGACTTATGGAAAATATCTTGCTATTCTGTTGCCTATTCTTGTAACCGAATTTATGTGGAGCCTGAGCGAAAATGTTTATGCTTCCGTCTATGGTCACATCGGTACACTTGAATGTGCGGGAATGACACTTACCTATCCGATTCAGGGGCTTATAATAGGAGCACTCAGCGGCTTGGCACAGGCTTCTGGAATCCTGATCGGCAAAGAGCTTGGTAAGGGTGGATTTGAGTCTGCTTATGAAAAATCAAAAAAGCTGATATTATATGGACTTGTTGGTTCATTTGCATTGTCGGTTGCACTGATGTATTTAATGAATTATTATACTGACGCTTACAATGTAGAAAAATATGTTAAACTGACCGCACAGCAGATATTGCTTGTATTTGCAGTCGTTTCTCCTATAAAGGTGATGAACATGATAATCGGCGGGGGCATTATCAAAAGTGGCGGACAAACTAAGATAGTAATGATTATCGAATTGATTGGCACATGGGGCTTCGGAGTACCGCTTGCACTGCTTAGTGCTTATGTATGGAACCTTCAAATTCCGGTTGTGTATTTTATCCTTTCAATGGAAGAATGTGTGCGTCTGATATTGACATGGATTGTTTTTATAAGAAAGAAATGGATGAAAAAGATTTGAAGTTTATTAAGAATATAAAATTAAATAGGTTTTATCCTAATGCGGCAAGAAGACTCCGACCTCTATAGGTCGGGGATGAATTGCCGCCAGCCCGTAAGGGCTGAAAACTGCTTGACATCTCAAAATGT